>SKYY01000173.1 GCA_007127665.1 Balneolales bacterium
ATTTCTGTATGATACGGAGGGGCATCACATCGGCCTTGGCCTCACTTTTTAACCAAACCGGACAGTGACAGGGAGTTGCGGATACGTGCCTCAGCTGGTGTCTTGTTGAAAGAAAGACGATGAAAAGATGAAACATTCATGGCCGATACTTCGGACACACAGGAGGATGATTAAATCCTGTCATGTGAATTCATTCTGACAATATGAATCATAATTGATTTAAACAGATGAAAATCGAAAGATTTTTGACGGAACTGGAAAAGGTAGTGGAGGAGCTGGGATATACCCTGCGCCGCGAAAAAGGCAGTTTCAGAGGTGATTTCTGTGTTCTTGAAGGAGATAAAATTGTGATGATCAACAAGATGTATCCGCCGGAAGTCCATGTGGGACAAATTGTGCGATTTCTCAGCAAGCAGAATCTTGATGACAGGTACATAAAGCCGGCCGTTCGGAAAGAGCTGGATACATGGTTTGACCGGATAAGCAAAGAAGAGTGAGCATCCCAATGAAACTGACATTTTTAGGCACCGGTACATCCATGGGTGTCCCGGTAGCAGGCGGCTTCGGACCGAAGCATGCCGGCAGCGATCCGCGGAATCAGCGCTATCGGTGCTCAGTATGGATACAGACGAAGGAAAGGTCCATCGTTATAGATACTGGTCCGGAATTCCGCCTTCAGACCCTGCGCGCAGGGATCAGGCGCATCGACGCATTGCTTATCACACATGAGCACACGGATCACATTGCCGGTATGGATGATTTGAGAGCATACAACTACGAACAGAAGAAGGCCATACCGGTTTATACCAGCCCCAAAACGGAAGAAGCCATCCGGCATCGATTTTACTACATGTTTGGCCCGGACAAAACACCCGGATCGGTAGACATTGATTTCAAGCCGTTTCACCAGCCCGTTCAGGAGGGAGACTGCCGAATCGTGCCGCTTCCCGTCATGCATGGGGGCATGGAAGTCATGGGATTTCGTGTAAATGACATATCCTACATCACGGATGTCAACCACATACCCGAGGAGACGGCTGAAAAAATAAGAGGATCGAAAATATTGATCATGAGCGGGTTGCGGTGGGCTCCTTCCCATCCAACCCATTATACCATTCCCGAAGCGATTGAGGTATCGCAAACACTGGAAGTGGGACAGACCTACCTCATACATATGTCCCCGTTTGTGGATCACGAGGAGGTATCCCGCCGCATGCCTCCGGAGGTAAAACTTGCGTTCGATCAGCTGGAAGTATCCGTCTGACGGACTACATGCACCTCAGTTAACAACCCGTCTGCCTGGCCTGCGGGACTGCTTTTGGTGGAAATGGGGATAGGTTTCCGTGTATGCCGGTTTTTTCGGGAATTGCGGTCATCCGCAAGCAGCGGCCGGTGACATACTACCGGTATTTGCTGTGAAGATCACCCTTGAGCTGGTCGTATACCTCCTTGACGTGCTGGGAGTCGTCCAGTTTGCAGATGAGCATGGCGTCTTCGGTCTCGATTACGCCAATTCCCTGAAGTCCCACAAGTGTAATGAGCTTCCGGCTGTCGGAGTCGACAAAACAGTTTTGAGATCTCACGGCCAGGGCATTCCCGGAATCAAGGATGTTTCCGTTCTCATCGGATTCATCACTTTGCAATTCGTATATGGCCATCCAGCTGCCGAGATCACTCCATTCAAAACGAGAGGGAACGACCATGACATTCCCTGATTTTTCCATGATACCATAGTCAATGGACACGGAAAAACACGATGAGTAGACGGATTCCAGTGTCTCTTGCCTGATTGCCCCGTTGTGCTTTTTAAGATCTTCGGAAAACAGTTCCACCTGATGATAAAGTACCGGAAGGTGTTCTTTTATTTCATTCAGGATGGCTCCGGTTTTCCAGATAAACATACCGCTGTTCCACAGAAAGTCGCCCGATTGCAGGAATTTGAGTGCGGTCTGGAGATCAGGTTTTTCCGCAAAAGTCTTGACGGGATAGGCGCTGCTTTCATCAGCCGGAACCTTTTTTTCATCATTGTACTGAATGTAGCCATAACCGGTTTCAGGCCGAGTGGGAGTTATTCCGATAGTGACCAGATGGCCGCCATTTTCCGTCAGATACACACAGGTTTGAAGATCCTTCAAAAAGGCATCTTCATTACGGATATAGTGGTCCGAAGGCAGCACGATCATGGTGGCGTCGGGATCGC
Source organism: Balneolales bacterium (assembly GCA_007127665.1). GTDB lineage: Bacteria > Bacteroidota > Rhodothermia > Balneolales > Natronogracilivirgulaceae > SKNL01. Next base: position 2,201 of record SKYY01000173.1, read on the forward strand.
GTTGATGGAGCAGCGCGGCTGCAAAGCCTATACATGGGGCTGTGTTCCGGGCAACCGGTTCGCCTATGATGTTCTCGTCAGGAAGGTCAGGGACCTGCTCTTTGACCAGGGAAACGTAATCCGCATTGGTGCTTACAAGGATTCGTTCAGGCGGGATGATGGGACGAATACGATCAATTGTTGTCTGAAGGAGGGTTTTTTCCTCAAAAAATGTCAAAAACTGTTTTGGACAGTCAATCCGGCTTTTCGGCCAGAAACGGGAGCCGATACCACCGGCCATGATAAGCGCATACGTCATCTGCATAACTCCTGGGGAAATTCATATTTCTGTGGGACCATGCAAAGTTACCAAAAAACGCAACTAAGCTGAAATGAGATCTGAGTGGTGATCGGCACTCTTGAGGTTGAACCGGAAAACCGTTCCATGTCCGACTTTGCTCTCGATTTCAAGCCGCTCCTTGTGCGACTCCAGGATGTGCTTCACTATGGAAAGGCCAAGCCCGGTGCCACCCTGCTCCCTGGAACGGGATTTGTCGACACGGAAAAATCGTTCGGTCACCCTTTTTATGTCCTCTGCTTCAATACCAATACCGGTGTCCCGGATACTGACCATTATTCGGGATTTATACCCTTCCGTAAAACTGGTGCTGATGTAAACCCGTCCCTCCGGTTTGTTGTATTTGATGGCATTTTCAATCAGGTTGACCAGCACCTGCCGGATCTGATTGCGGTCGGCCAGGGCAAAAGCGTTTGTCTCCTTCTCCTCGAATACGATCCGTACATTTCGCTGATCGGCTTTGTACTGCAGTGAATCAATAACATCGTGGATGACATTGTTAAGGGGTATTACCGTGAATTCCGGTTTAAGCTCACCGGTTTCCAGACGTGATATTTCCATCAGGTCGTTGGTCAGTATAATGAGCCTGTTTACATTCTTCATGGCCTTTGAGAGAAAAAGCTGATTGACCTCAGGATCTTCCAGTGCTCCATCAAGCAACGTCTCCAGGTACCCCTGCACGGAGAAAATGGGTGTTTTAAGCTCGTGAGAGATGTCACCGATGAACTCTTTGCGGTAGTTTTCCACTTCGTCCATTTTTCTGAACTCCTCTGCGATTTTGTCACGGCTCCATTCCGTATCGCAGAGCAGGGCTTCAATCTCGTCTACATGCCGTTTCAGGTCAGGCCGGGCGGCATCGGGAAACCTGTAAGGCAAGCGCTGAATAAGTGAACGGATGTGATCCACACGCTTTTTCAGAAGATGCCGGGAATACAAATAGATGATCAGGAAAACGATAATCCCGGTGATAAGACCACCAATCAAGGCATGCGAAATATGTTCCATCCAGAAAAGAGAAGCACCGGCAAAAAGCAGGCCGCCAGCTACAGCAGGCACGGTTGCCAGCCGTATGCCCGTCCGGAAATATGAAACGTTACCCGAATTCATGGTTTTCTGAATCTGTAACCGACACCCTTGACGGTTTCAATCAGATTATCCCCAAGCTTTTCACGGATTTTCCGGATATGCACATCAACAGTGCGGTCAATAACGTAGATGTTGGATCCCCAAACCTCGTTCAGAAGAACCTGTCTGCTGAGTACCTTACCTGCATGGCTTGCAAGCAGGTAGAGCACTTCGAACTCTTTCCTGGGTAACTTTATTTCGTGGCTGCCCTTTTCGACAACATACCGGTCCCGGTCAATGATGAGCCCTTCGAAAACAATGTTGTTAACCGGTGCTTCGCGCGGTTCGCGGGCTCGGCGCAGCACAGCCCTGATGCGCGACATCAGTTTCGCAATGCTGATCGGCTTTGTGAGGTAATCATCGGCACCCTCCTCCAGTCCGCGCACTTCCGACTTTTCGTCACTGCGGGCCGTCAGAAAAATGACGGGTATGTCCCGGAGCTCCGGATCCTGTTTCAGATTTTTACACACCTGATGCCCGTCCATTCGCGGCATCATAATATCCAGCAGGATAAGACCCGGACGGTATGTTTTTGCCATTTGAATGCCGTCACGCCCGTTGTCGGATGTAAGTACCTCGTACCCCTGCTTGATCAGGTTGTATTCCACAAGGTCAAGAATATCCTGTTCATCGTCGACTACCAGTATGACTGTCTTGTCCAAATCGGTCTGGAATGGGTTTGCACGGTTGTTTCAAAAAGGTACATACTCCAGGGTATGATTAAAAACGGCGCATATTAAGAAATTGTTACGATTCAGAGGTGCTTGAGAGCCCTTTTTAACAGTTCGGAAACATTGCTGCCGGCATTTCCATCCGCGCCCAGAGCATCCCGGATCGCTTTTTGTGCCTGTGAGCGCTGATATCCGAGCGCTTCCAGTGCCGAAAGGGTTTCATTCTGGATGGTGCCGGATTCAGCCCCGGTCTCTTCCGGAGTTACGATATCACCCAGCCTGTCGCGCAGTTCCAGGACGATGCGCTCCGCCGATTTTTTTCCAATGCCGGGACTCCTTGCAATGAGAGCGGAGTCCTGATTTACTATGGCGCTTACAATTTGTCGCGGAGGCATGGCGGAAAGCAGCGCAAGAGCCAGTCTGGGGCCGATGCTTTTGACCGTGATAAGCATCTCAAACAGATTTTGTTCCCCGGTGGAAGCGAATCCGAAGAGCTGCTGGTCGTTATCGGATATGTGATGGTGGATGTGCAGGGTACAGGGACCACCGGCAGCCGGAAGCCGCTCCAGAGTGTGATTGGAAATACGTACCAGATATCCGACCCCGCCGACATCGAGTATGAGGGATCCCTGTTGTTTGCTGAAGACGGTTCCTTTTAAATAAGCGATCATGTTGTAAAGCCGGTCAAGTCAATTTAGTTTTGTTTCTTTCGCAGGCGCTCATGCACAAAGTCAGCGCTGACGTATGCGGTCAGGGTTGTTGTCGACAAAATCACTCCAGCTGTTCTTTCTCCGGCGACCGGACCCGGTACCGTGATTTGCAGCACCCTGGCCGGAAACGGGTTCCTGAAGTTTCTGGTAGTGGCACCAGGCCACGGCGAGGGCGTCGGTGGCATCGTTGGTGAGCGTGCTCTGGGGGATGCGGACAAGTTTCTGAAGCATGTATGCCACCTGTTCCTTCCGCGCATTGCCGGTTCCGGCAATCGCTTTCTTGACAGCTTTTGGGTAGTACTCGAACAGCGGTATTTCCTTGTGCAGGACGGACATGATGATTGCGGCCTGGGCCCGTCCAAGTTTTAGCATGGCGGAGGGATCCTTACCGTATACAGGCGTTTCAATGGCGCAATAGTCGGGCCGGTAGGCGGAGATGAGCGCCGCGGTTTCTGCATAGAGCAACCGAAGACGGTCAAACGGGTCCTCTGTTCCGGTAAGACGGACCACGTCACAGCAGAGTGCTTCAAAATGCCGGTCCTTGTGTTCCAGAACGGCATAGCCGGTTATCCGGGAGCCGGGATCTATACCCAGAATCCGTGTGTTCATCGCGTTGGTCGCCAATAGTTGAGAACAGGAGTAGCTTAAGTGAAAGCACCGGTTTCCGGTCGCAGGGAAAAGCCACGGGAAAACGGGCCGCCGGAATACAGGCGAAACACGGGTATGTCGTTAATCTTTCTCGGAGGCATGCAGTTCGGCCAGGTCGAAGATAAGCTGTTCGCTAATGCCGTTGGTCGAGAACCCACCATCATGGAACAGGTTCTGCATGGTTACTTTCCGTGTAAGGTCGGAAAAAAGCGTGATGCAGTAGTCTGCGCATTCGTCCGCCGTAGGGTTGCCAAGAGGGGAAAGCTTTTCTGCGAAATCGTACATTGCATCAAATCCGCGGATTCCCGATCCGGCAGAGGTCTTGGTAGGGCCCTGTGACACCGTGTTCACCCGAATCCCCTGCTTGCCGAGACGGCTGCCGAAGTTGCGGGCAATGCTTTCAAGCAGCGCCTTGGCATCGTTCATATCAGAGTATTTGGAAAAAACCCGCTGTGCGCCGATATAGGAGAGTGCGACAATACTTGCACCGTCATTGAGCGCCTCTTTCTCCACGCAGGCCTGCATCACCTTGTGCAGGGAAATGGCAGATATTTCAAGCGTCTGCTGCATCAGTTTGTAGTTCAGCCGGGAATATTCGTTCCCTTTGCGGATATTCGGGGACATTCCAACGGCGTGGAGGATGAAATCGAGCTTGCCGTTTTTTTCGACCGTGGCATCGATCAGGTCCAGAACCTGTTTATAATCCGACACATCACAGGGAAGTACTTCCGAACCGGTTTCCTCAGCGAGCTTGTCCAGGGCGCCGAAACGAAGTGCAATAGGTGCATTGGTAAGTGTGAAAGAAGCTCCTTCGCGTTTGCACGCCAGGGCAACACGCCAGGCTATGCTGCGTTCATCAAGAGCGCCGAAAATAAGGCCCTTTTTCCCTGAAAGAAGATTGTGGCTGTTGTTTTGAGTCATACGGTAATCCTGTTTTTACAGTCAATGCGGGTTGCAATGCCCCTAAAGTAGCTAAATTGGTGACCTGTAACAAACACCAACAACAGGCCACGGCAAACCTGGCCGAACTCTGGTCCGCGAATCTGGTGCAGAATGTGTCCGGGGGGGGAAATAATTTATTGATTCGTGTTATTCTTTTGCATATTTTTCCTGACTTTGCAAATCAGTTTATGTGTGCAGCCTTCTTTTAGGGAAGCTGCGTAACCTGTTTCTTCGAAATGTTTGAAGATCTATCCACCAGATTGGAATCTGCGTTCCGGTCGGTAACCGGTCAGGCACGTTTGAGCGATATCAATGTCGCTGAAACGGTGAGAGAGATACGCCGTGCTCTGCTGGATGCGGACGTGAACTACGAGGTGGCCCGTTCCATCACTACAGCGGTGAAAGAAAAGGCATTGGGCCAGGGAGTGCTCGCATCGGTCACGCCGGGACAGCAGTTTACCAAGATCGTTTATGATGAACTGGTTCGCGTACTGGGCGAGGAGCGGGAAGAGATTACGTTCAGTCAGGTTCCGCCTACTGTAATCCTGATTGCAGGCCTGCAGGGTTCAGGTAAAACGACCTTTTCAGCGAAACTGGCGAAAATGCTCCGGGAGCAGGGCAGGTCGCCCATGCTGGCCGCCGCCGATGTGTACAGGCCTGCGGCCGTGGACCAGCTCAAAACGCTGGGCGGGCAGATTGACGTGCCGGTTTACTCCATCGAAGAAAAAGATGCCCTGCGTGTGGCCAGGGAGGCCGTTACGGAGGCAAAAAAGAGTGCCCGTGATGTCCTGATCGTTGATACGGCCGGACGCATGCATGTTGACGAGCATATGATGGATGAAGTGGCCCAGATCAAGAAGGCGCTGAGTCCGTCCGAAATCCTTTTTGTTGTGGATTCGATGACCGGCCAGGATGCTGTAAACACGGCCAGGGAATTCAACGAACAGATCAATTTTGATGGAGTGGTCCTCACCAAGCTCGATGGTGACACCCGCGGCGGTGCGGCCATATCCATCCGTACGGTTGTCGACAAGCCGATCAAATTCATGAGCACCGGAGAGGGAGTGGACAGTATTTCGCCATTTTATCCCGACCGGATGGCCCAGCGCATTCTTGGTATGGGGGATGTGGTTTCCCTTGTCGAAAAGGCCCAGCAGCAGTATGATGAAGTGCAGGCGAGAAAACTGCAGTCGAAAATTACTTCCAACACGTTTAATCTGGAAGATTTTTACGGCCAGCTGCAACAGATCAAAAAGATGGGTTCCATGAGGGATCTCGTCGGAATGATTCCCGGCATGAGCAAACAGCTGGGGGATGTGGAGATAGATGACGATGCCATGAAGCCGGTTGAGGCCATCATCAACTCCATGACCATTGAAGAGCGGAGGAAGCCGGAGCTGATTAACGGCAGTCGCCGCAAAAGGATAGCACAAGGCTCCGGTACCACGGTTCGCGAGGTCAATGATCTGCTCAAGCAGTTCACCCAGATGAAGAAGATGATGAAGACCATGACCAAGATGAATAAAATGGGCCGCGCCATGGAGGGGTTGAAAAACCTGACCGGACAACGAGGAATACATTAGGAACAACGATAAAAAAAACCTGCTTAGGAGCAAAAAACATTGGTTAGACTAAGATTACAAAGACACGGAAGAAAAAAACTTCCCTTTTACCACATTGTCGCTGCCGACGTGCGCACAAAACGTGACGGACGCATCATCGAGGATTTGGGAAGGTTCAATCCAACCCGGGATCCATCCCTTCTCCGCCTGGAGACAGACCGGGTCATATACTGGTTGAAAAACGGTGCACAGCCGACGGACACCGTCCGTTCCATCCTCAAAAAAGAGGGTGTTTTCTATCGCCTGCACCTGGAAAGATGGGGCAAGTCTGAAGAAGAGATTGATGCCACTATCTCGGAGTGGAAAGAAGAGCGCGGCAAAAAGAAAAAAGCACCCGCTACCAAGGCCGAAAAAATGAAAGCCCAGCTTAAGGCTGAAGAGGAGCAGTTCAGGAAAGAACAGGAGGCGAAGGCCAAGGCTGCGTCCGAGAAAGCACTGCTTGAAGCTGAAGAGGCAAAAGCTGCAGAAGCAAAGAAGGAAGAGGAAGAAGCCGCTGTTGCCGAAGCTGATGCCGGAGAGAAAGCCGCGGAAAAGGTAGAGGAAAAAGCCGAAGAGACTCCCGCTGAAGAAGCCGGAAAAGAAACGGCGGAAGCCGAAGAAAAGGAAGCTGAGCAAGATGCCGATCAGAAGGCCAAGGAGGAAGCTCTGAAAGAAGCAGAGAAAAAAGAAGAAGAGAAACCGGAAGCGAAAGAGAAGCCGAAAGCGGATGTAAAGCCGGAAGCTGATGCCGGAGAAAAGGCCGCGGAAAAAGCAGAAGCAAAAGTAGAAGAAAAGGCGCAAAAAGCAGAAGCAAAGCCTGAAGAGAAAAAGGCAGAGAAAACTGTTGAAAAGGCCGAAGAGAAAACCGAAAAGGCACCCGCCGACGATAAGGAAGTGAAAAAGGAAGCCAAGTCAGAAAAAAAGGAAGAAGAGAAAAAGCCGGCTGACGACGCTTCTGAAGAAGAATCAAAAGAAGAGAAAAAATAGCACGTAACGGGAATTTTCTGAGGTTTCAGATATGGCAAAAGAACCGAGTCCGGGCCTGTATCCGCTTGGGATCATTGCCAAAGCCCAGGGAACCCGTGGTGGTTTTTTGATGGAAGTTGATGATCCGGCAGCC
>SKYY01000206.1 GCA_007127665.1 Balneolales bacterium
CATATTGTCAGAATGAATTCACATGACAGGATTTAATCATCCTCCTGTGTGTCACCCGGAGGCTGTCATGTTCATTTCATGTGTTTAAAATTTTGGATTCGTAAGGTCACATAGAATGCCCATGACGTTCTTAATCATGCTCCTGTGTGTCCAGACGCCAGCCCGGTCATGGGCATTTCATGATTCCAAGTGACTGGGTAAACAATTTTTGCGGACTCTTCAAACATATACAGCCGTATTTCTAAATACAAGATTATACATCAAGTATTTTTTTCTTTAGTTATATTGCAAATATTATTTTAGTTATGTATATTTAGTCCAAGCTAAGAATAAATTATTTCCTTCGGCTATTTATTAAACCCAAAATCATCTAACCACAAGGAGGTGCGATATGAAAAGCGTATCTATGGACAGAACCAAGCTGTACGAGCAGTTTCACAGTTTCGAAAAGTATCACAACAGTTGGTATAATCGAATGCATGAAATGGTTCGAACTTTCATACGCAGGGTAATTCCCTCCAACAGAAAAACCGCATATTAAATTGTTTTTAAAGTATTTTCAAAGCCGTATCCACCATTTGGCGAATACGGCTTTTTTTGTCTCTCTTATTATGCTAAATCCGGGGGGATGATTCCGGCCGATTTGCATGTCAAGAGCAGCCGGTTGTGGAACCACAAGTGGTGCACTTCAGACAGGTGCCGTTGCGAACCATGGTCATACTTCCACAGTCAGGACAGATATCACCGGTAAAGCCCATCTCTCTTGCTCTGTTCATCTGCTCCGAGCGATGCTGCCCGACAGTTTTCTTTGTTGATTCTAAACTTTCCACCGGGACTTTTTCTCCCTGTACGGGTTTTACATAGCTTGTGTTTTCATCAGGTGAAATGCTGTCCGATTTGTCATCCTTCTCCGATGAAAGCTTGTCGACTTCCTGATCCTTCTTTTTGGCCGTAACTTGTCTGGATTCCGGGAACATCAAGTCATCCTGCTTACCGAGCTCTTCCGGGCGCAACGATCGCTTGTAGATATCTTCGGGACCAACATGGGCCAAATCCTCGCGTTCGAGATACGTTACCGCCAGTTCACGGAAGATATAATCTATGACGGATGTGGTCATCTTGATGTGCGGATTGCCAATTACAGCTCCACTGGGTTCAAATTTGGTGAATACAAACGCATCCACATACTCCTCAAGCGGTACTCCGTGCTGCAGGCCAAGCGAAATGGCAATGGCAAAACAGTTCATCAGGCTGCGAAAAGCTGCGCCTTCACGGTGCATATCGATAAAAATCTCACCAATCTGGCCATTTTGATACTCACCGGTGCGCAGATAGACCGACTGTCCCCCGATTTTGCACTTCTGTGTATAGCCTCCCCTGCGGTGCGGCAACCGTTTACGCCCGGTAACATACTTGTGGATGATCCTCTCTGCCGTTTTAACGACTTCATCCTGAACCTGTGCCATCTCAGGATGTGAATCGGTTTCCTCAGCTTCATCTTCAAGCTCATCCATGATGTCCGCCATGGAGTTAAGCGGCTGGCTCAGCTTGGATCCATCCCGGTACAAGGCATTGGCCTTGAGCATTTTCTCCCATGAAAGCTGATATGCTTTCTGTATGTCCTCAACCGTGGCCTCATTGGGGAGATTGATGGTCTTGGAGATAGCGCCGGAGATAAAGGGTTGTGCCGCGGCCATCATATTGATGTGGCCTTCCGCGGTGATGTAGCGGGTTCCGGTTCGTCCGCACTTGTTGGCACAGTCAAATACCGGCAGGTGCTCTTCCTTCAGATGGGGAGCGCCTTCCACCGTCATGGTTCCGCAAACATAATCGTTGGCCTGCTCAATCTGCTTGCGGGTAAACCCGAGAAAACGCAGCATGTCAAAACCGGGATCGGAAAGCTGTTCGTCGGATATACCAAGCACTTCCTTGCAAAATTCCTCGCCAAGTGTCCAGTGGTTGAAAGCAAATTTGATGTCAAAGCTGCCTGGGAGGGCCTGCTCCACGGCACGTATCTTCTCATCGGTGAATCCGGCATCAAGGAGGTTCTTGTGTGTAATGGAGGGACATCCATCCAGAGTTCCGCTTCCTTTGGCGTACAATACGATATCCTGGATTTCCTGTTTGCTGTAACCCAGCTTTCTGAGTGCCTGCGGAACGCTTTGGTTGATGATCTTGAAGTAACCGCCCCCGGCAAGTTTCTTGAATTTCACAAGGGCGAAATCGGGCTCTATTCCGGTGGTGTCACAATCCATGACCAAACCGATCGTTCCGGTGGGTGCTATCACTGTTACTTGCGCATTTCGATAACCGTGTCTCTCGCCGAGTTCAAGTGCCCGGTCGGCATCCACCCGGGCTGCCTTGAGCAGGTAATCGGGGCAGTAGCGCCCGTCAATTCCGACCGGTTTGATCGTCAGAGATTCATACTCGGAATCGTCAGCATTGTAGGCGGCGCGCCTGTGGTTGCGGATGACGCGAAGCATATGCTCCCGGTTCTTTTCATATCCCGGGAATGCACCCAGCTCCGAAGCCATTTCAGCGCTTGTGGCATAGGAAGTCATGTGCATGATGGACGTAAGCGCTCCACAGATAGCCATTGCTTCCTTGCTGTCGTAGGGTATACCGTTGACCATGAGCAGCGAGCCGATGTTTGCATATCCAAGGCCAAGTGTGCGGAATTTGTAAGAAAGCTCGGCAATGCTTTTCGATGGGAACTGCGCCATGAGTACGGATATCTCGAGCACAATGGTCCACAACCGGGTAGCATATCGGTAATCTTCCACCTGGAATTGCTGCCTCTCCTCATCGTAGAACTTCATGAGGTTCATGGATGCGAGATTGCATGCGGTGTCGTCAAGAAACATGTACTCAGAGCAGGGATTGCTTGCCTTGATAGGCCCATCCTCGGGACACGTATGCCACTCGTTGATGGTGTCGTGGTATTGGGTGCCGGGATCGGCGCAGGCCCATGCAGCGTAGGAAATCTGATCCCAGAGTTCCCGGGAACGCAGGACTTTGAGCGGCCCGGGCTCACGTCCCTCCTTCTCTGCCTGGCGCAATTCGATACGCCCGTAAAGTTTCCACTCGCCGTCGGTTTCCAGCGACTGCATGAAGGCATTGGGGATACGGATGGAGTTGTTGGAGTTCTGGCCGCTGACCGTACTGTACGCTTCTGAATTCCAGTCCGTATTATAGGTTTCGAAGGCAATATCCTTGAAACCCTGTGCGGCAAGCTGGATCACTCGCTCAATATAGTTTGCGGGCACCTGGTCACGACGGGCTTGCCTTATGGCGTTTCGCAACCTCTTGTTTTTCTTTGGATCCCGGCTGATCTTGCCGTTGTACTGACGTCCCTCTATCTCAACCGGTTCATGGCACATGCGAATAATGGAACGGAGGTGTTTTTCACAGATCCTGGAGCCGGCCACGATGGCGGCCACTTTTTGTTCTTCCTTCACTTTCCAGTTGATATACTCCTCAATATCCGGATGATCCAGATCAAGTGTTACCATTTTTGCCGCACGCCGGGTGGTTCCGCCGGATTTGATGGCTCCGGCTGCCCGGTCTCCAATCTTGAGGAAACTCATAAGGCCGGATGATTTACCTCCGCCACTCAACGCCTCATCGTCACCGCGGATATCAGAGAAGTTTGTGCCGGTGCCGGATCCGTATTTGAACAGTCGCGCTTCCCTTGTCCAGAGATCCATGATACCGCCATCGTTGACCAGATCGTCATTCACGCTCTGGATAAAGCAGGCATGCGGCTGCGGCCGGCTGTAAGCGTCTTTTGACTTGTGGATTTTGCCGTTAGCAGGATCTACATAATAGTGCCCCTGGGCCGGACCATTGATGCCGTATGCCCAGTGAAGGCCCGTGTTGAACCACTGCGGGCTGTTAGGTGCAGCCATCTGGAGGGCAAGCATGCGGCACAATTCACCATAAAACGTCAGGGCATCTTTTTCGGTGTTGAAATAATTATGCTTCCACCCCCAGTAGGTCCATGCCCCGGCCATTCTTTTGAATACCTGCCTGCTGTCCGTTTCGGGACCGAAACGAGCTTCCTCATCCATTTTCTGCAATGCAGCCCTGTCCGCTTCTGATCGCTGAAGCCATGTCGGCACTCCTTTCTCCTGGACTTTTTTCAATCGGGCAGGCACACCTGCCTTGCGGAAATACTTTTGGGCTATAATATCCGTTGCTACCTGGGACCAACTTGATGGCACCATTACATTTTCCAGCAGGAACACCAGTGAACCGTCCGGGTTTCTGATTTCTGATTTCCTGGATTCAAATTGGATTCCCTCAAAGGGATCCTCCGGATTCGCTTTGGTGAAGTGCGGTATAATCTTCATAGTGGTCGGACGATGGAATTAAGTTCGTATTTTCTGGTTTTTCTATAAACTGTGTGACGGGAAATTCACTATTTACATACTTTTGGATAGCCCCGTAACTTGATATTTCGACTTGTGGATAAGGAACGGTTCGCGTGTTGGACTAGCAAAGATAACGGAAGACTCATTACAAAAAAGGTCTACTTTCCCACATCTTTTCAACAGAAAACAAATGCTTATTCTAACGCCTGTCCCTGCGCCACCTGTTTGTGGCTTTGTGGATAAATTGTGGATAAGTTTATCCTGGACGCTCAGCTGTTGAGTGAATGTAAATGGCTTAACTGATGCAGGTCAGCAGCAGCGACAAGGCCAGTCAGCGTGAGCAAGATGACAGATTTTTCAGCTAGTGTTCCAAAAACCAACTTAGTCGTAATAAAACAAGCCGGCATTTTCCGGTTCAAGAAGTAACATGCAGCCGGATGCGCTGTCGATGCAAAAGAATAAGTATTTCTTTTGCAAGATGAATTAGTTATGCCTAATTTTCGTTCTCATTTTAAATGAACAACTCGATCCATAAGGAATGGAAAAACCCCGACTCAGCGAATCACAGGAAGATTATCTCAAGGAGATTTTCAAGCTCCGGGAGGTGAATGAAACCGTCAGTATGCAGGACCTGGCACGAAAACTGGATGTACGTCCACCATCGGTGACCGGCATGATCAAAAAGCTTTGTGCCATGAAGCTGGTAGAGCATGAGCCCTATAAGGGGGTCCAATTAACGGAAACAGGTGAGAAGATTGCGCTTGAAGTACTGCGCCATCACCGGTTGCTGGAGCTGTACCTGGCAAGGCACCTTAATTACTCCTGGGATGAAATCCACGAAGAGGCGGAACGGCTGGAACATGTGATCAGCGAGAAATTCGAAGCGGCTATAGCCGACTTGCTGGACCATCCCACACACGACCCGCACGGAGACCCCATCCCGACTGTCGAACTTGAGATACCGGATTCCCCTGACATGAAGCCGCTATCGGCAATCAAGGTGTACCAAACCATAATAATTGGACGCGTAATGACTCAGGACAAAGACATTCTCAGCCTGCTTTCACGACTGGAGCTTATCCCCGGCCAGCAGATCGAACTGATCAGGAACGAAGCAGCCGGTATCCGGGTCAGAGTCGACGGCAGCCAGTACCTGGTGCCGCAAACTATCGCCCGGCTTATCTGGTGTGAAAGTCCGGATACCTGAAATAGTGTCAACAGAAACCATGAACCGAAGGTAACGAAGTGCTATGAACATGACAGGGCTGGTGCCAGGACACAGGCGCATGATTAAACCCGGTCATGGAGTTGCATGCGACCGCTTGAGTCCAACATTTTTTAACACATGCATGAAACTGCAAAATAATCGCAATAGCTTCCGGGTATTTATATATCCGGAAATCTTTGCCGACCCAACACCAAAAAAAACGAAATTATTAAACCACCTTGCATCTTGATGTATCGTTCGGAAAAAACAAGCCCCAAAACGTACAGCGGATTTCTTATGACGACCAAATCCGATGCCCTGCTCCTTTTTGTGTCCTTGTTTCTTTTTATTTCCCTGTTTCTTTACGGCTGTGGCAATGGGGAACCGGAGAGCAACGATGACCGCCCGTTTGTCGTGACCACCACCAATCTGATCCGTGATGTCGTGGAGAATGTAGGCGGCGAAGACGTCCGTTTTGTTAGCCTGATGGGTCCTGGCGTAGATCCGCATGTATATCGGGCCACTCCACGTGATTTCCGCCGCATGGAGCAATCGGATCTGGTTTTGTATAACGGATTGTACCTTGAGGGGCGGCTTTCCGAGATCCTCGACCGGCTGGGGGACCAGTCACGGGCCGTCACCGGATCCATCCCCCGTGAGAAGCTCATAGACGCCACCGACTTTGGGGGCGCCTACGATCCTCATGTCTGGTTTGATGCCGAACTTTGGACCTATGTTGTGATGGATGTGCGGGATGCGCTCACAAGGCTTCTCCCGGAAGGCGAGGAAGATTTTTTCCGCCGGGCAGAAGAGTACAAGAAAGAGCTGATGGAACTTCACGAGTATGCAAAGCAGAGGATCCAGAGCATACCGGAAGAACGCCGGATCATGATTACCGCCCATGACGCCTTCCAGTACTTCGGCCGGGCATATGGCATAGAGGTACGTGGTTTGCAGGGACTCAGTACGGCCACAGAGTTTGGCATACAGGATGTGACGCGCATGGTTTCACTGATCATAGAGCGGAATATCCCGGCCATTTTCATTGAAACCGGTGTCAGCACCCGTGCCATCGAATCCGTACTCACCGGAGTCCGGGACCGGGGATATCAGGTGCAGCTTGGCGGGTCGCTTTTTTCGGACTCCATGGGAGCCCCGGGCACCCCTGAGGGAACCTATGCCGGAATGTTCCGCCATAATGTGGAAACCATAGTGCAGGCGCTCAGCGAAGAGCTGCAGCCGTCATTATGAAAACCGGAGCGGCATCTATCGCAACGATTTGTCGCTCTTGCAAGGATTAACCTATGGTTGCGGGCAGTTCATTTTTACGCAAAACACATCCCGAAGAGCATTTATGAGCAGGAAGACAGCATTCATGAGCAATGCTGCCGCATAATGAGTAAAAAGACAACATTTATGAACACCACTGATCGTACTTCCAATCCCCCGATAGAAGTGCATGACCTTACGGTTGCCTATGACCAGAAACCTGTGCTGTGGGACATTGATTTTGAACTGCCGGATGGCAGTCTCACAGCCATTGTCGGTCCGAACGGCGCCGGCAAATCCACCCTTATCAAGGCCGCCATGGGGCTTATACCGGCATCCTCCGGTTACACACTGATCTATGGCAAACCGTTGGACAAACAGCGTCAGCTGGTCGCCTATGTCCCGCAGCGGGAGTCCGTTGACTGGAATTTTCCGATCAGCGTGATGGATGTCGTGCTGATGGGACGCTACCCGCATTTGCGCCTGTTTCAGCGTCCGCGACGTGCTGACCGTGAAATCGCCATGAGCGTACTGGCCGAGATGGGGATGGATGCGTATCACAACCGACAGATCTCCCAGCTTTCCGGCGGACAGCAGCAGCGTGTGTTTCTGGCGCGCGCGCTTGCCCAGGACGCCGGCATCTATCTGCTGGACGAGCCGCTGGCTGGTGTGGATGCGGCCACGGAAGAGGTAATCTTCAACAAGATGAAAGAACTGCGCGACAAAAACAGGACGGTTGTGGTGGTCCACCATGATCTGCAAAGTGTCCCGGGCAATTTTGACCGTGCAATGCTTCTGAACCTCAGAATGGTTGCCTGCGGACCTGTTTCTGAAGCGTTTACCGATGAAAACCTCCAGAAGACTTATGGGGGGCGTCTGAATATCCTGAGCCAGATGGTCGAAGAAAGCCGGCAGCAGCGCTTTGTCAGGGAATCGGACAGTTGATTGCATCCCTGGCACTAGACCTGACCCGGCTCGGACACGGCTGCTTATGACATCCGGAAATAATCGGAACACCTGATACATGGAAACACTGATTGAATTTTTCTCCCTGCAAGACCCGAACATCCGGTACGTGCTGGCCGGCACCATACTGCTCGGGGTTTCCGCGGGGGCTCTGGGTTGTTTTGCCATTTTACGCAGAAGAGCACTTGTGGGCGATGCCGTGGCGCACGCCATACTTCCCGGAGTCTGTCTTGCATTCATTTTTGCGGGAGGCAAGGATCCGTTCATGCTGATTCTGGGAGCATTCTTTTTTGGACTGCTGAGCATGGTCACCATGGATTTCATCAGCCGCAACAGCCGTATTGCCCCCGATGCATCCATTGGCATGGTGCTCTCCGTGTTTTTCGGGTTTGGAGTGGTTTTATTGACCTTTATACAAACAACCGGCTTTGTGGATCAAAGCGGGCTGGATGATTTTCTTTTCGGACAGGCGGCGGCTATGGTCGGTGATGACGTGCTTGTATTCGGCGGGCTGAGTGCCTTGATACTGATCGTCACCATTATCGTTTTCAAGGAGCTGAAGCTGGTCAGTTTCGATCCCTCCTTTGCGCAAAGTATCGGCTACCCGGTCAAGCGCATGGAGTTCCTGCTGGCTTTGCTCATGGTGCTCGTCATTACGGCCGGCATTCAGGCCGTGGGCGTGGTGCTGATGGCATCGATGCTGATCATACCGGCTGCCGCCGCACGATACTGGACCGACTCGCTGCGTGTCATGCTGCTCATTGCTGCCGGCGTGGGAGCACTTTCAGGTGTAACGGGTTCCTTCATCAGCTACACGGCTCCGGCCATGCCAACCGGGCCATGGATGGTCGTCAGTGCCGCATTCGTCTTCTTTCTCTCTTTTCTGCTTGCCCCCGGGAGAGGTGAAATTGCCCGCTATTTCCAGAAGAGAAAACTCTCACACAGGGTTGCCTGCGAGAACATCCTCAAGACATTATACTCCATGGAGGAAGAAGACGGAAGAACCGACCGGGTCCGGCCCGGTAAAGAGCTGCGAAAACGCCGGCATCTCACCAGGAGAACAATGAAAAGAGTGCTCTCAACGCTGCTTCGCAGGAAACTCATCACGTATTATGGAGGCACGCCTGACGGCTACCTGCTGACGGCAGCGGGACGCAAGGAGGCAAAGCGGCTGGTGCGAGTGCATCGGCTTTGGGAGCAATATCTCAGCCAGCACCTGCAGATTGCCGAAGACCACGTCCACGAAGATGCCGAATCGATGGAGCACCTCATCACTTCGGAAATCGAAGCGCAGCTTCGTGACTCGCTCGGATCCCCTGAGCTGGATCCGCACAAGAGCAGGATCCCTTATGACAACGATGAGAGTACACCATCCGGTGGCGACGCAGATGAACACTCCAAAAAGATTCCGGATAGTTCGGGTGATTTGGGTGGTTTAAGTGCTTCAGGTAAACATGCCGGTTTCATACCGGGTGAAAAAGGAACAGCAAAGGCGACAGGGAAAG
>SKYY01000054.1 GCA_007127665.1 Balneolales bacterium
CCATGTTGCCCTTGAACGGGTGGATGGTGAGCGGCTCGAGTCCTTCGGGAATGAGCAGGTCGCGCGCATCGCCGCCCTTGTGCTCCACGTGGGCGCGGGTGGTGTCGAAGTGCGTGTTGTTGGGGATGACATCGCCCTTCTGCACGAGCAGGCTGAACAGTACGTTTTCGGCGGCGCGGCCCTGATGGGTCGGGATCACATGCTTGAAGCCGGTGATGTCGCGCACGGCCGATTCGAACCGGTAGAAGGACGACGATCCGGCATACGACTCATCGCTTTCGATCATGGCCGACCACTGCCGCGACGACATGGCGCCGGTGCCGCTGTCCGTCAGCAGGTCGATCTGCACATCGGTCGCTTTGAGAAGAAAAGGGTTCCAGGATGCGTCCCGGAGCAGGTTTTCGCGCTCCTCCATGGTGGTGAAGCGAATCGGCTCGACGGACCGGATCCGGAAGGGTTCGATGATAACGTGGCTGTTGATAGGCGATAGGTTCATCGGATTAAATTATATTAGGTTCACAGGGGAGGAATGAACTCAGATGCAAGAATGTAATATTGTTCAAATAGCACCGCGTTTCGCGCTGCTGTTACCACACCAGAGTCATGGATCGTTTACGGACAATCCTGCCCGGTCTCCATCCGCAAGAGCATCAGTTCTGCACGCAGCGTACTGAGAATCCGTACCGTTTGTCGTAGTTCATCCGGTTGATGCTCTCCCGGTTGTTGAACAGCAGACGGCGCCAGGCCGTGTTGGCATCGGCCCCGGTGGCCGTCCACCAGTATCCAAAAAACCTCAGATAGGAAAACGAACCGCTGGTAAAGCGGTATCCGCCGGCCAGTGCCATGAAGCCGCTTTCATTTGTGGCTCCGGTATTGGGGCTGCGCCAGAAGTCGGTGCCCTCGGCTTTGAGTTTGCCACCGACATTGGCATTCTGTCCGCGCCATCCGGTGGCATTGGCTTCGTTCGGATTCATTCCCAGATAACGTTCCAGCTGCTGCCAGTCCCGATCTGTGGCAACGCGCCAGCCGGCGGGACAAAGTCCGCGTGGATCATTTACGGCATACCAGTTGTAAAGAAGGCCAAAGGGCTCGTTTCCGGCGTGATTGTTGTAGAAGGCCCATGCACCGGCTTCTTCCTGATTTAGCTCCTCCCATTCGCTGTTGTCAATGACATAGGTTATATAATCACCGTTTTGGAATCGGGAAGTGCGCAGGTTTTCTGCCATCCAAACCTGGTTGCCGATCTCGACGGTACGATATTGGTTTCCATCAATATCCTCTATGATATTGATTATTAATTCCGGCGGAGTGGTGAAGGAAACCGCGTCTCCGTAGGCAATGCCGGCATCAGTCATGGCAAAAGCCCGCACATGGTAGGTCGTCTCGGGTAGCAGGCCGGACATGGAGGCCATGAATGACTCGTTTTCGCTTGCAGAAGCAGCCATACCGCGGTTGTTTTCCAGAGTCGGCTCCTGCGACACACCCCAGACGATTCCACGCTCGGTTACGCTGGAGCCGCCATCGTCGGTAATTGTGCCGCCGCCAACCGCCTCTGAGGTAGTGACATCAGAAACGGGATCGGTTCTTACTTCGGCGAGTGTAGGTGCCGTAACCGGAACTTCCTCCTCATGCGGAGCCGTGCCACGTACGCACCGCACAGAAAAGCCGAAGTTTTTGTCAGCGTAAAGCAGATCCACAAAAGGGCTGTCATGTGACAGCATCCTCATCCATGCCATTCCGGGACCGGCACTTGTGGAAGTCCACCATAGCCCGAAGTTTCCTATGCCGTCAAATCCGCCGAATTCGTTGCGATTGCCCCCGGGAAGTCCGCCAAAACCACTTTCGTTGTTGGCACCCTCGTTTGGCGTCCGCCAGTGCTGCGTACCGCTGCTTTTCAGCTTGCCGCCGATCCGTTCTTCCTTTCCGCGGATGCCGGTGCGCTCCAGATCCGCTTGTGGCATACCGAGGGACAGCTCCAGTGTTTTCCAGTCTTCGTGCGACGGGACCCGCCATCCTGCCGGACACAAACCGCGGGGGTCACTGACAGCATGCCAGTTGTACAGTTTGCCATACGTTGCATCAAAAAAGTCGTCATTATTGTAATGGGCCCAGGCACCTTCCGGGAGAGAGGCCCATTCGCTGCTCTCGATGATATTGGGGATGGGTTCACCGTTGGCAAAAAAAGCCGTTCGCAGATTCTCTGTCATCCAGTTCTGATCCCCGATCTGTATGGTTCGGTATTCATTACCTTCACGGTCGGTTACCACCTCGTTGGCAATCCGTGCCTGGTTGCCGGAATCTCCATCCTGAGCATAACCGGGATGAATTCCAGGCAAGAGTGCAAACAGGATAACGAACCGTATAATCTGCTTCATGACTGTTTTTGGATATTTCTAATGGTATTAACAAAGAATAGCGTTTTTACTTGTAATTTCCATGAAAATATACAATGCAAGGGATTATGCGCAACAGCCAGCCGTCGCCGGACATCCGCGTGCCGCAGTTTGTCAATTCATCCAGCTCGATACTGCGATTTTCGACATCTCTCTTCCCGTCTTCGAGGGGATGACCACACCCGGGGAGATCGGCTGCGACGAATGCTTTGACAGGCTCGATGAGTTTGCGGAAATGAAGCTGGCCGGCAAGACTCCGGAAAAGGCCATGCCGCTTGTGGCGGAACACCTTCAGAAATGCGGTGAATGCCGCCGGGAATTCGAGGCGTTACTGAAAGCACTGCGTGAATTGCAGACATAACGATATGTATACAGAGAGTGTCTGCAACTACAAGAAGATTTCCCCGGGTACTGCCAATAACACTGCCTGACAGAATGCTACCGTGCTCGGGAGAATCTTAGCGATTGAATTATCGGCCAACCAGTTCCATTTTGGCTGTTTTCTTAGGTCTCACGCACTCCATTATTATACGGGCAAGATCCTCCTCAAGGCCATCGGGCAGTCTGGCGCTGACCTCCAGGGTGACGGTAACTTCAACACCTGCCCTGTCACTCAGATGCTCGATGAGCAGTTCCGTGATAAGTCCGGCATCATAACCAGCTTTTTCCCGGTCAAGAGTAACCCGTTGATGGAATCTGTTGGACTGTTTCCCTTTCCCGCTCGTGGATTCCGCTTCGTTCTCACTGGTGGATGTGTTCCCACTGGTGGATGTGTTCTCACTGGTGGATGTGTTCTCACTGCTGGATGCGTTCCCGCTCGTGGATTCCGCTCCGTTCCCACTGGTGGATGTGTTCCCACTGGTGGATGTGTTCTCACTGGTGGATGCGTTCTCACTGGTGGATGCGTTCCCGCTCGTGGATTCCGCTTCGTCCTCACTGGTGGATGTGATTCCATTGGTGGATGTAACGACGTTTGCAGAAACTTCGTCGTTTGCCATTTTGCCATTCGTGGTCTTCTGCGAGAATGATGTAATCTGCAGGTCTTCTTTCTGCAGATTGAATGCAATAATGTCATTCTTAAGAATTTTACATTTCTCCACAGAAGCTGTTTCAGAACCGGATAAGTCACTCAATGGGGCTTCAGCTTTGGCGTCCGCTTCCGCTTCCACTTCCACCACTTCTTCTGCTTCATTCACATCTGGTGTCAAACCCAGTTGACGGGCGGCGCGATCGCATCGGACCAGTACGCCGGTGCAATCCTTTGTGATTTCAATGGCTTCGCCTGCTACCAGTCCGTCAAATTTTCCGCTTTCCTTGTTGTACGCTTTCGCAAAAGCAAAAGAGTCCTCTTGCCAGGTGTCTAGAGCAACACCTTCACGAATGGCATCCAGCAGAACATCGGTATTGGCCACACGTGGGAGGTGATTGAAAGCAGACATGTACTCAAACAGTTTCTGCACCGGCAGATGTCCGTCCTCCCAAAGTGACAGCTCATCAAGATAGACCTGCAATGAGTGCGCATCGAGCGCAGAGAGCATAAGCATCTTGTCACGAAGCGTAAGCGCTGCGGCCTCAGCCAGAGAGTCGGCATGCTCCAGATCAATGGCTTTCCAGTTCAGGGGTTGATCCGGGCCGTCTCGGGATGGAACAAGCACCCATTTGTATGCAGCATCGAAATAGGAAGAGATTTTTTTGGCTGTGGCACGTTGACGATACGCTATCTGCTGAACCTGGTCGTCGTCCAGCTTCCGTTCGTCTTTTTCCAGCAGCAAGGCGTTCCAGGCCAGGTACGTGAACACGGTTTCATTCAATTCATCCGTATCTGTGTGTTCTGCAGCCAGAAAGACAAGAGTATTACGGCACTTTCTTTGCGTTTTGCCGCTTTTTTCGAGAATATTACTCGCCGCAAGCACAGCAGGGTTCTCTTTCTCAGTGTTGAACGGTTTATCCAGCGGCAGTACAACAAGCTGACAAGAGGAATCATCAGGTATGGATGCGCCATCATCGCTGTTCAGATGAATCCCAGCGAAATCAGGATGGGTTCCAACCCGTTCAAGCAGTTGCTTCTTCACTTCTGATGCAACCAGTTCAGAGTTATCCTGCTTTAAATCATCTGCCAGGGCCTTTTCACGTTCCGTGCCCAACCTGGTGACGGACGGACAGGTTGTATACCACAGTTGTGAGTCGACCTGGCTAAGGTAGGTGGATTCTGATACCAGATGTTGGATGGCATCATGGAAGATGGCCGGAGACTCACCAGGCATGACACATCCGAGCATGACCCGGAGTTCATCAAGGCCTTGCTGGTGGCGTTCAGGCAGGGTTGATGAACCAATGTAAATGGTACGTGCAACCCGTCGGCTTGCGTCGATCTGACCCAGATGGCTGTGCTTTGCGTCCACTTCAAGGGATCTGGCTTCCGGACCGTCCACGTCGTGCCTGATCACTTCCAGCCAGTTTTTATGCTGATAGCGAGTAAGTTCCGACAACACCCTTTGATCGTTGACCGGTATGGTAGATGGCAGGATGATCGGATTTCGGTCTTTTTTCTTCCAAAGGCAATGGATGACCGTTGCCATCAGGCGAAGCACCCCCCGGGTGCGCTGGAAGCGAACGTGAGATGACCAGTCATGGTACAACCGGTCAAATATCTCAGGATGTATGGGATAGGCGGCCTGCATGCGCCGCTTGTACAGGCTTGTTTGAGTTTCAGCCGGGAATTCAAGCCGCTTTTGAATATAAAGTTCGGTGAAAGCCATTGCTGTCATCTTGATGAACTTTTCCCGTTCCGGCAAGATCGGTTCGAAGAGCCGGGATCGCACAATTTCAAGATCTTCTTCTTGTGTGGCAGGTTGCCAGGAAGATTCCGCATCACCGAGTTCATTCTGCAAATAGGTAAGAGCTTCCATGCCGTGGATGCCGCCTACTTCTGCGTCGTCATTGCTTGTTTCGGAAGAGGCAAGTGATGCAGCAACCGGCAGCGAGATTACCAGCAGACAGTTTTTGGACTGTTTTACAGCAGAGACAAGGTTTCTGGCAAAGGATACCTGCTCCTCGAGTTTGCCGCCGGGCAGATCTTTCTGATCATTGAGTTGACGTGCGTAAGTCACCCATTCGTCCACCAGAATCAGACATGGCCCAACAGAGGAGAGCATGTCCTTCAGTTTTTTTTCACCGGGCGAAGTACCCTTCTTGTCATGATTCCGGATTTTCTCAAACGCTTTTTTCCCGCCAAGCTGGTAGGCCAGTTCACCCCACAAGGTGCTGATGGTTAATCCGTTCGGCTTGACGTCCGGGTTGCTTGGGGATAGTTTGTTTCCAACCAGTACCGCACGTTTGACCATGGGCAGCGAATATACATCAGCTTGTTTCATCAATGGCTGAACACCGGAGAGTTCGCTTGCGTTAATGCCTGAGAAAAGGTGATACAGAGTGAGCAACGAGTGAGTCTTGCCACCGCCATAACCGGACTCCAGAAGAACAACAGGACTGCCATCCATACTGGAGATGCGTTTTATGGAACTGACTACCAGCTTTTTGATACTTTCCGTGAGGAATGTATGCTGGAAGAATTCAGCCGGATCTCTGTATTCATCCGCGGCCTTTCCCATGTGAACCTGCCACAAATCCGCGGCAAATTCCGTTTCAAGATATCGTCCGCCAATAATATCAGGCAGAGGCGTGACTACCTCGCGCCACGATTTCAGGGTTTCCGAGACCTCTGTTTTTACCAAATCGTCTTTTTCCGCTTCTTCCGGATTATCTTCATCTTCCAGTGCTTCCGACTCTTCACTTTGCTTTTCAGAGCGCATTTGTTCTTCATAGATGATTTTTCGGAACTCCTTTTTCATGTTTTCCGCATCAGTGGCCACATCGGTGGCATTGATGGCATTGAGAAACCGGACAACGGAGTCAAGGATGCGGTCAGTGTCATCGTTGTCGATAGTTGTTTGATGGTCCCATTTCAAAAGCCAATCGCGAAGTTCGCCCAGTACGGAGTTTTCCGAAAAGCCGAGCGTGTTTTGGAACAGGACGTTCCAGGAGTCATCCATCAGCTTCAGTAGAGGAGCAATTTCCCACTGACCTATCTCTGTTTTTAGCAGCTTAGGGTCCTCGACGTAATCATGGATAAGATGCCCGGAAATGTATCCTCGCTTCATGCCGGTTTTAATTTCACGCTCTATGTAAGGGGCCACACCCATTTTAAGCAGTTCCAGAGCCAGTCCAATTCGTTTATGGTTGCTGATTACCATGTCAATAATTCCTCCGGGAAACGATTTTGATTGCCTTTTATAGCGATGTGCGGTCGTCACAAGGTGGCGGAGCACCTGACTTGTTGCCGTCTGTATTTCCTGTAATAATCGTCTGTGTTGCCGATCGTAATAAAAGTTTTTTTAACAATGGGGAGATCGGCGGGATGATAACTATGCAAGGCTGCCGGGATTCTACAAAATTACATTAAGACCCCGGTTTGTTTTTATTGTTGTACTTATAGGAGTGACAATAGCTTGTTTTGTGACAACAAAAATGGAAGAATTAGAGATTTTTTTTAAAAAAAACGAGGCGATATGACTTTGAGATTCAAAGACAGATCTATAGACTAACAGGACCTTGTTTTAAAGTCTTAAAAAAGGCTACAGAAGTGAAAAAGATTAAAAGAGGTATGTACGTCAATCAGGTGCTATTTGACGACGGTCATTTTCCGGTGGAGGATGACATTGCCGGCCTGCAGGCGATACAGGTAGATGCCGCTGGCGAGTTTGCCGGCATCAAAGGAAACCGTATGCACTCCCGCCGGGTAGACGCCATTGACCAGTTCCGTCACTTTTCTTCCAAGCAGGTCGTAAACTGTCAGAACCACATCTTGTTCGGCATTCAGTTCCCACCGGATATTGGTAACCGGATTGAAAGGGTTGGGGTAGTTCTGGTGCAGGGCAATCGAACCGGGTACCTGGTCATCGGTGCGGGAGGTGTGGTCATGGCTGGTCGGTATTTTCAAGGCACCGGCGCCAAAGCCCGAGAACCGTGATGTGAAACCGGTCACCGTCTTCTCTTCGGTGTTCACCGTCGAGGGCAGCTCCTCCCATTCGGAGGTCTCCTCATCGTAGCGAAGCAATACCAGTTCTTCCTCGGCCACGCCAACCGGCAGGTTGTCGGGGTCATAGCTCACGGTCACTTCCACCGGTTCACTGAAGGTGGTGCCCGGAGGCCCGAGATAGACCATCACACCGGAAAGACCTGCGCCCTCAGGCACGACCGTAAACGTGCCGACTTCAATCTCCACCTCTTCTTCAAGGGCATTTTCGGGGATCACGACCTTGGTTTTGGTCTCTTCATCCTCCACGGTTCCACCCCCGGAAGTCACCGGCCGGGTACTGGCAACCTGAACCTGAACGCCTCCTGGTCGTCCCAGTTCGAAAAGATATACGGGTGAGTCCGGGAAATTTCCGTCATTCTGGACAGCCAGGAAATTCAGCTTCCCGTCACCATTGAAGTCGCCGACGGCAGTTCTGTATTGCCGGTTGATGAAGTTGCCCGGTGCGCCCATGGTGAGGTTGCTGTTCGGGCTTTCAAAAATCACATCAGGGACTTGTGAGAGCGGATCCCTGCCATAGTGCAGCACGGCATTGATGTACCCGGAACTGCCAATGATCAAAAGTTCGTCACGCCCGTTGCTGGTCAGATCCGGTATGCCGGACATCAGGGCCCAGCCCATGGCAGGAATGAATTCGGATGTCGGATTTATTGCCATAAGGGAAGAATGAAGCGGGAGAAGCTGGTCCGGCTGCGGGTCTTCGTCCAGAAGATTTCTTTGGAAGACGTGAACGCCGGGAACTCCCACAGATGCATCAGCACGTTCGTGATGCATGAGAGGCTTGGCAACCAGTCCGCGACTTCCGGTGCCGAGAAAATCACCAGTGGCTATGGCGCTCATTCCGAAGATCCACATGTCGTTACCCGAGACAATCGACTCTCTGTCCGCGCGGAGCGTGATGTCCGGTTCCCCGAAATGGGTGTCGCCGTCCCGGCCGAAATAGATATGGATCCGCCCGCCGAGTCGGCCCGTGCCGTATTCCGCAAAGTCAGCACTGGCACCCTGACTCAGGTTGGTTATAGCAAAATCATCGATTCCGTCGCCGTTGATATCACCGAGTCCGGTGAGCGCTCCACCGATTCCAAAGCCCAGGTCTTCCGCCGGGAAGTTGAATGTGGCATCAGGGGAACCATCCATAAAAGAGGGGCCGCCAGCGTAAAGCAGAGCGGGCAAGGGGCCAAGGTTCTGGTCGTTGCCTACATTGGCTGAAGCTATCAGCAGGTCATCATACCCGGAATTGGTGACATCGCCTGCTTTAACGATGGTATTGATGGCTCCCGTGGAGTGCGCGAGACCCGGGTAGGCATCCGCATCCCTCAGTATTTTGTCCGGAGTTTGGTCGGGCAGTATCCCTCCGGTGTATAACTCAAGCAGATTAGATCGCTGCATTGAATTGGATAAATCCGGGGTTTCGACAAACAGTATAACGATGTCGAGCCGGTTCTGATTGGTGAAACGGCCGCTCACGATATCAAGGAGCATTTTATTGGCTGGTATGGCCCAGCTTGCCGCCGGAGACTGCCAGTTGCTGCCCCCCTCATAGAAATTCAGTTTTCCGTCGAGGCCTGCCCGGTTGAAGAAAACGGCAAAATCGTCGTTGCCATTTCCGGTGACATCACCCAGGGCATACACATTGTTGGCAATTAATGGAAACAATTCTAAATCATAGAAAAACTCTTCCGTAGAGAACGACCCGTCTCCATTGTCGGTAACAC
>SKYY01000107.1 GCA_007127665.1 Balneolales bacterium
TTACGGCACTGCCTGACGCAGCTCGATCCTGCTGATCGGGTGCAACCCGAATGACCGTGGCAAAGGGAAGGCGTTCCCCCGTCTTTTCGTCGATGACATAACCCTGAAGGTCCGTGAATAACGTTTTCAGTCCGGCCGGTTCAACACTTCCCTCACTGAAAAGCACGATTTGGCGTCTTTCTTCATTCAACAGGAGATCCAGCCCGGCCTCATGCAGCTGATATCTGAAATCCTCCCGCCAGTTTGCGCCATAATCAAAGCGGATATCCACACCGGTGACGATCACATCCCTGTATAAAAAACGGAATCCCGTTTCCTGCTCCAGCATCCTGATCACCGACCGCAGCGATCGCACCGGAACATCCGGGGTGCCGGAAACATCATCCAGGGGTGCGGGGGATGTGGAAATTTCGGGCGGTGCGGGGGATGTGGAAATTTCGGGCGGCGCAGCGGATACGGAATTCAATCTGCCTTCTGCCGTATTGCCGGCCGTGACAGCAACGCTGACAGCCGACAGCCTGCTGCCAGATGAGGAGTGCGCAGCCAGCAGTGCCGGTGCCTGCATCAGTAACAGACATGCAACCACCAGCTTCCATTTCAAATCGCCTCTTGTGGACATGGCACTGTCAATTCCGACCGGTTCTTGCAAGGATGTAACGGCCGGGTTCGGGTTGCTCAAGGGTCGCTCCGGCAGATACGGCCAGATCCTCAAGAATCTGCCCGGGGTCATCAAGGACCAGCGTTCCGCTCAGTTCGACATCCACCAGATCGGGCGAAACCTGTACGTAGATGTTGAAATGCTGCCTGATTTCCCTGATAATGGACGCCAGCGGCCGTCTGTCGAGCACCAGTACATCATCCAACCAGCCGAGGTGCGTTTCCGAGGGTGTTTCGGTGGATGTGGCGACACTCCCGTCCACGATCTCCCCGGTTTCTCCCGGCTCCAGCATGGTTCCTGAGGAACCGTCGGCCAGCGACATCATAACCGATCCCTGTTCCAGATAGACACGGGTGCGATGGTCCCAGGTACTGATGGAAAAACGGGTGCCGGTCACTACAACCCTGGCATCGCCGGTCAGCACGGAAAATTGCCGCTGCCGTTCCGGAGCGACCTCAAAATACCCTTCTCCGGTGACCCGGTACGTCTGCCCGGTTTCGGCTTCGACAATACGGTGCAGTTCCGAATATGGCCGCAGTGTAACCCGCGAACCATCCAGCAGTGTCACGATCTGTTTGTCAGGTCCGGTTTGGGCAATCAGCTCCGGCTCCGGGACCTGGTCCCTGGTCAGAAGAAGCCACATGAATGCCACGAGTGCGAGCAGCGCGGCAACACGTGCCAGCAAAGGAACCCAGCGAACGGTCATTTTGGGAACCGGCTCATCCTTGCGGATGACAGGCATCTGCTGGCGCCACGGTCTGGGACCAGGCGAGGTTTGCGGCCGGTCATCAATGGCCTGCTCAATGCGCTGCCACAAGCGCGCATCGGCCGGTGATTCCGTCTTCAGATTTACGGCAGATTTGTAAGCGGCAAGAAACGGCAGAAGCGGATCCTGCCCGCGAGCCGGCTGCTCCCGGGCGGAATCCACCGAATCCACGGCCTGGTCCAGCAATCTGGCCAGCTTCAGATCCTGTTCATCAGGTTGGTATGCATTGGGATCTGCCATGGATGTCCGGTCTGCCTTTGGTTGTATTGTTTGTCTGCAAGTCGCAAGATCAACCTGTCACGAAATCGGAGTCAGTTTGATCAAGTACGTTTACAATTTTATCAGATACGTCAACGACTTTTTCAGATACATGTACATTTTTTAGATACGTGTACATTTTTTTCAGATACATGTACGGCTTGATCAGGAGCGCGGGCGTACCGGGGGTTGACCGCTGGTATCATCCGGACGGTCAACCGTACCGTTTGCAAGGCCTATGCGGAAAAACTCCCGAAGTTTGTCGAACCGGAGAAGAGCCGTTCCGTCACCGGCGAGTTCGATAACACCGGAGACCTTTCGCTCATTTGCTTCCCCGTTGATGGTTCTTGTCATGACCAGGCGATAGGAAATGAAACCGGTAATGCCTTCTTCCAGACTTCCGTTTTCCTGAACCACCTCTTTGTCGATACGGATGTCATTAAGGTTCATCTCAAGTGTGTAGGTCCGATTGGTTACCATATCGCGCCGCATGACATTGACATCCATCTCCCCGTTGCTCTGATGAGACCCTGTCAGTGTCATGACCGGTGATGCGGCGGATAACCCATCCACATAAAACTGGTTGAACCGATAAAACCTGTTGTATCGATACTGACTTTCCACAGTACCTTCACGGGTACCCTTGTAGTCGATGGTCTCGATATGGTCCTGCTGGCGTTTCGGGAATTCGATAAAGCGCCCGTTGATATCCTTGTAGATGTAAACGGAACGAACCTTAAGGCTTCGGGAAACGAGCGGGCCTTCAAATTTCCGTATAAACCACGTGCTGTGTTGTCCGGTTTCGGGATCATAGTCGTAGTGATATTCCGACTCGGATCCTCTCCCATGATCTCTCTGGCGTTCTTGCTCACGACTCTGGTTCTGGATCCGCGACTGGATCCCCTCTTCACCCACCGTCGATACGGCGTCATAGAAACTGGACAGCAGCCCTTCTTCGGCATCGGAAAGCGAGCTGCCAATGATCTCTCCGGCAATTTCCAGTTCCTCCCGGGAGATTTCATCTTCCTGTTCCTTGTTAAGTGTATCACAGGCGGCAAAACCGACCAGCAGCAGTACTGCCACCAGTGGGTGTATCAGACGTTTTTTTTGATAAGTTTTCATAGCTGACGGATTTGGTTGTGATTGACCGGCTTTGGCCGGTGGTGTCACATGCAGTACACCTTACCGGACGCCTAACCCCCAACCGGAACCATTCTTATGACATAAAATGTTTCAACGCGGCTCGTAACTCTTTAAGTGCAAGTGCCATATGATTCTCAACGGTTTTCTGTGCCACATTCAGGGCCTGTGCCGCCTCTTTGTGGGTCAAACCCTGCAAATAGCACAATTCAAAGACACCACGACGTTTTTCCGGCATCACTTCCAGTGCCTTTTGCATGGTCTCCAGGGCCTGGCGATTACAGGTTTCCTCTTCCGGGTTACCGCCGCTTCCCGCAAGCTGGTAGGCATATTCGGGATCTTGTCCCTTCCTGTCCCGGAACATATTGAGCATCCGGTTGTAGGCGATGGTGAAGAGGAAAGATCTCAGGGAACGGTCCGGTCGGATTTCCCCCCTTTTTTCCCAGATGATCAGGAAAGCGGTCTGCAAAAGGTCTTCGGCATCACCTCTGGACGTGCCTTTCGACATCAGGAATGAAAGAAGTGATGCCTGGTATCTCGTAAAGAAAATTCGGAAGGCATCCTTGTCGCCCTGTTGGATTCGCGCGGCCAGTTCCCTGTCCCGGAGATCGTCCTCCATATGCAGGGCCAGCTGGATGAGAATCAGTAGAGACATGTTTTTCTTACAGTTTCGGTGACACGGCAAAATATAGGATAGTAGAAGCTGATATCCCAGTCATTCCATCACAATGCTTATTACGTGGCACTGTGATACAGCAGTTCCGGCAAAAGATATGACCGTGAAGAGCGACTGATTTTTTTCTCTTTTTTTTGATATGTTTATATGTGGTGTCGAGAAGTTTACTATTTACCGCCTGGCCTTACCCGTATCAGACCATGAAAAATCGCAGCCATATCCGCTTTTTCCTGCTGTTAACTTTTGCCTTTCTTTTCACTATGGCGGGTTCTAACTCCGTAAAGTCACAAAAAACAAAACCGGGATGGTTCTGGAACCAGCCTGTAGATTGTGGTATAACAGCCATTGGTCTTTCCCGGCATTCTGCCATGTATCCGGAAAATTCAAGACTGAGGGCTCATGAAAATAGTATTCATACCTACCTTCTCCAGGAAAAATCGATCCATAGCGGTGGTCATGCCTTCAGCGTCACCGAGCGCGGAGCCGTCTGGCTTGGTTCTGATCACCGGGAAACATATGATGACAGTCGATTTGAATATCTGATGGAGAATCTGGCTGTACTGGACTATCAGGTTTCCGGGAATTTGAGCATGGTTGTTACAGGTCCGGAATCCTGCCAGGAGGAAATTGCGAACAGGAGCAGGCAATACCCCAGAAAAAACCGTCCGGACTGGGTTGACCGCACTCCGGAACCCGGTAGCGGCATGTTATACGCCGTGGGGGTATCTGAAGGTTACTATTACAGTGAGAGCTCGTGGAATACTGCGGAACGCACTGCCCGTAAAAATCTTTCAGCAGCCATATCGACCAGGGTCTGGGGCAAGCAGGTACGCCAAAACGGATGGGATCGTGAACTCATTTACAGTGACCTTGAGATAACCCTTGAGCAGGCAGTGGTAAAATCAAGGTATTACGATCCATCCACCAACCTCTATTATGTGCTTGTCCGGATGCCGGCACGATAACTGCTCTTCTAATGCAACCTGAATGATTTTCCGCAACACCGCCAATCGCCAGAAACTGCTAAGCCTTCTCATCATCTGGCTTTTTTCAGCCGGGGTCGGAACGGTAATCCTGGCAACCGGTCTGATAGCAGCGGCGGACCAGCTCGTCCTGGACCGGAAATTCCTTCTGTTCCAGAGAGAATATGAACGGGAGGACATAGCGCTCGTTACCATTGACGCTTCAAGCCTGGAACGGTTTTCAACGGAATTCCAGCTGCACTGGCCCTGGCCACGCGAACTCTACGGGATACTGTTGGATTTTCTGGGCAGTGCCGGCGCACAAACCGTGACTTTCGATGTACTTTTTGACAGGCCCGATATCGACCGGATCGATACCGACGGGGCCACAAGTGACCGGCGTTTTGCAGAAGCGATTGCGCAAAGCGGCAACGTCGTCCTTGCCGCCAATTCAACAGATGAGAGAGAGCCTGCATTTCTGGATTCTGAAGCCCGCCTTGCACTGCATCGCCACTTTATTCCGGTTTTGTCACCCCATCCTTCCATTTCAGATGCCTTTCCCGTGAATCTGCCGATTCCGCCGTTCCATCAAGCTGCCGGACAAGTTGGGAATGCCTATGTACCGGTCCGGCAAGATGGGGTTATTCGCTTCACATATTTGCTAATGCCTCTGAAAAACGGCGGAGAGGAAAACCTTCACTACCCTTCTTTGCCCTTGGCGGCATGGCTGGCCGCTCAAGGATCTGCATTGCAACAACCAGCGGCATTCCAAAACGATCAGCTTCATATACGGGGGTTGTCTGTTCCGCTTCAACCGGACGGCACCTACCGGGTTAACTGGTACTCTCGCGGTGGTGTCAGAGATGGAACCTTTCCCTATTATTCATTTTATGACGTTTTTTTATCCGGTCTGGCAATGTTACAGCAAAGACCGGAAATGGCCCCGCTCGCAAATAATCTTTTTCAAGACCGGCACGTTGTGATCGGAGCATCGGCGGCCGGCCTGGCCGACATTAAAACCACGCCGTTCAGCTCTATGGAACCGTATCCGGGGATGGAGATACAGGCCACCGTGCTGGCCAATTTGCTGGATGGACAATTCGTCGGGGAACTGCCCCGGATATTGGTGTTACTTTTACTCTGGGTGATATTGTTGGTCGCAATACTCACCGTAGGAATGTCCCGCCACATAAACAGTATCATCCTGGCCCTTCTCATCCCGTCAGCGATCATTCTGACCGGATTGGGTGCTTTTGCCATCTATCGGTTTGTCCTGCCAACTGCGCTTTTCACCGCAACGGCACTGCTTGGCATCGGCACAACCTACATCTTCCGCTACCTTACGGAAGAACGTGAAAAAAAAGCCATAAAATCGGCTTTCAGTCAGTATGTCCAGAAAGAGTATGTTGATACTATCGCCGAAGATCCCAAACAGCTCAGACTGGGAGGTCAGCAGAAAGAGCTGACGGTTCTTTTTTCTGACATGGCCAACTTCACATCCATTTCGGAAACTTTATCCCCTCAGGAACTGTCCACTTTCCTCAATGAATACCTCACAGATATGACACGGATTCTGTTTGAGCACGGCGGTACACTTGACAAATTTATTGGTGATGCTGTGATGGCTTTCTGGGGTGCGCCGATTGACCAGCCCGACCATGCCTTGCGCGCTTGTCGCTGTGCACTGGCCATGCAGGCCCACCTGGCTCAAAAAGCTGATGAATGGAATAAAAGGGGATATCCACCCGTATCAGTGCGGATCGGTATCAACACCGGTCCGATGATTGTTGGGAATATGGGCTCGCGGGATCGTTTCAATTACACTGTTCTGGGTGATGCCGTCAATTTGGGAGCCCGCCTTGAACCACTCAACAAAAACTACGGGACGAACATCATCATTTCGGAATTTACACATCAGGCGATAGAAAGGTGTTGCAAAGAACCCGGCAACCCGGACTTTGACCGTGAGTTCTCCACCCGGGAACTTGACCGCATAACCGTCAAAGGCAAGTCTCAGGCTGTGACAGTCTACGAAATCAATCAAAGAGTGACCTGAACTCCAACAGAATATATCTGCCGAAGTTTGTGCAGTCCCGGAGAAAAGCCTCTTGCCCGCAGATCACAGATAACCACATTTTTTTTCATTGCACATAATTCCGGTTTGACTATGAATCCTTTTTTATTAATATGGAAGCATATACCTGTAGTAAAGGTATATTTTTGATAAGTGGTATGTGGCATATGGTGTAAGCACTTCCTGTAAACGTTCACAAAAATATTTTAAAAATGAGAACTACAGTTACTTTTCTATTGCTTCTATTTTTTTGCGGCGGTTTTCTATTCACCGCTTGCTCCTCATCTGACACGGTAGCCGACGTCGATGGTTTGCCCGGGTGGTTTGTTAATCCACCTGAGGACCCCAACTACATCTTCGTCCCCAGAACTGCAGCTTCCCGCGACTTGCAGACAGCCATCAACCGGGCCTCTACAGATGCACGTGCCGAAATTGGCCGGGTAGTTGAAGTTCGGGTTGAAGCTATGCAAAAAAGCTTTACAGAAGAAGTTGGTGTGGATGAAGACGCTACCTTCCGCCAGATGTTCGAAGAAGTGAGCCGCACCGTTGTGGCAACAAGTCTCAGCGGAAGCCGTGTGAAGGAAACGTTTCATGAGCGCGACGGAAACATGTTTCGTGCTTATGTACTGATGGAATATCCCATCGGAGCCGCCAATCAGCAGTTCATGCAGCAGATGCAGGAACGGGAAGAAATGTACACTCGGTTCCGTCAGTCACAGTCCTTCCAGGAACTCGAAAGAGCCGTTCAAGATTACGAACAACGTAGTCGAAACTGAGTCAGAGTCCCTCAGATGATTGCCTCCGTTTTCGTTTAGCGGAGATCAGACAAATGAGTATATATGCCGCCCGGGCCTGTACATACGTATCAGGTTCAGGTGGCATATGTCTGCCTTGAGAGTGTTAGAGCATTGATTCACCCACCTGAGTTGTCATCGCCTATGGCCGGACCAGATCTCACTACGGAGCCTCTGAAAAAAATCTGCCGTTTAGTAACAAGGGCTTTATGGACAGTGATAATACTGTTCGCGACTCTGAGTTTAGTCCCGGAAGGAATCACTTTTTCAGAGATCAGGGAATCAGTCAGTGTTTCCTCGGCCGTGGATGTGCGTAATGGGCCCGGCTCATTTTATCCAAGATCGGCGCGCCTGATGCAAGACACTCCGGTGGTGATTACAGACCGTTTGGACGGATGGGTACAGATAGAAAGCGGAAGCGTTTCCGGATGGATCCCATCCATTGCCGTACATACCGATACGCGCAATAGCGAAAGAAACAATGGATTTGAGTCTTTGCGAGAGCGATTTGACCGGGCTTTTGAAGAGGATAAGCCTCGATCTGAGCCATATGTCTCGGAGGCGCAGGTTGTAGCAGCTGTCAAAGGGTTTATCGAAAATCATATTGCGGCATCGCAAGGTGAACTGATTGATATGTCAGACTACCTTGAGTACAGGTATGATACCGGTGCCTATCTGAGATTTCGGCAATCACGCATCTCCGACAGGCAATGGCGATCCTTTCAAAGGTCTTACCGGCTCTCCAGCTCTCAGCTGCAACTGCCACCCCCGGACCTCGAACTGGTCGGGTGGGCTGCCGGTAACAGAATAGCACAGATCGGGGTGTACGATGACCCAAGATTGCGAACGTATCTGAACCATGTTGCAATGTTTGTTACGGAAAATTCGCACAGACCCGACATACCCGTTTCAGTTATTATTCTGGACACAGACGACATTGCCGGATATGCCGTACCGGGCGGACTTATTTTCATATCATTGGGTGCGGTCCGCATGATGCGAACAGAAGCCGAGTTTGCTTCCTTTATCGGACATGAGATCGCCCATCTTGTATTCAGCCACGGGCAACAGGAAATGGAAAAAAGGGGGACCCGAATACGTGCTTCAGATGCCGTGCTCCGAATGGAACAGTATATCCACGATGCTGGTATGACTGATGAGCGCTATCAGGAAGTTGCTGCCCGTCTGCAGCAGGAAGCCGATGCTTTATATGAATATCTGATTGCCGACCGCCTGCATGAATATGAAGCAGAAGCGGATCGGTATGGAATGATTTATACCTCGCGGGCGGGGTATCGGGGATATGCCTTGTATAATGTCCTGGAGAGAATATCCCTTCTGCATCGCGAACCCGAAAGCGAACGAAAATCGGCCTGGTATGGAGACACAATTGAAAACCGCCTGGAAGCCCTGAGGCGGGAACTGGACAAGGATTCACACAGTCGTGGCAGCCATTTTACACAGGAGTGGGATCTCCAAACACGACACCTTCGAAACTGAATGTGTTCAATACTCTGGACGGAGTTTTTTGATATGCACACAATCCATCGCTATTATCCGCGGGATGAAAAGCCTGTTCCTGCAATCACTACCTGCCAGAACGAAAAGGGTCTCTGTCCCGGGGCCAAATCCGGCAAGGGCAAACCTCGCCGGCCCCTCATTGGCATTTCTCTGATACTGATGATACTGGTTCCGGTTTTTATTCCAGCATTGTCGGCGGGGCAAGACTTTGAAGAGTGGTTACGGCAGGAGCAGCAGCAGTTTGAAGACTTCCGGGCCAAACAAAACCGGGAATTTGCTGAAATGCTTCAGCAGCAGTGGGAGGCAATGTACAGCAATGAACCCGAATCCCTGCTGGAAGAGAA
>SKYY01000041.1 GCA_007127665.1 Balneolales bacterium
CGGTACCCGGGACTGTTGGGGAAAAGTTCCAGCTCGGTCGGGGGGTCGCCAACACGATGGGTGTAGTCTTCCGGATCGTGACCGCCGTAAAACGTAAAGAATCCTTCCCCGAGATTTCCGTGAATGTACTTGGCCTCATTTCGTCCGGGGGTCTGAGCAAGGATTACCACATTGCTTTTGATGGTTTCCTCGCGGAACGCGGTGGTCTGGCCATAAAAACCCTTTATGCTGCTTACGTGATTTTGCGTGAGCATGGCCGGAACCGGGTCCCATTTGGCAGAAAAATTGAAAAGCGTGAAGAAGTCCATCTCTTCGTCGACCTCCGCCATGCGCTGCTGCACATCGAGTATGTCAATGTTGCCGTGACGGTATTCGGCAGGATCAAGCGTTACTTCAAAATCAGTAAATGCAAGTGTATTTCTGAAATCCAGCTTTTCATTGGCATCAGGGTCAGCCGGGTCGCCGTCGAACTGCGTAGGAACGATATCCACTTCCATGGCAGCCAGCGCAATATCGAACGTGTCCGTACCCGAACACATCGCAAACAGGAACCCACCTTCTTCAATGAACTCACGGATGGTCCACACCACGGCCTTTTTCATCTCCGAAACCTTGTCAAAACCCATTTCCGCTGCCATCTCCTCCAGGTCACGCACCTGGCGAATGTACCAGGGTTGATTGCGGTAGGCGAACCAGAATTTTCCATGCTGCCCGGTGAAGTCTTCATGGTGCAGGTGCAGCCAGTCGAAATCATCCAGCGCTCCCTGAAGCACCTCCTTGTTGTAAATGGTCTCATAGGGAACTTCGGCGTAGGTCAGGGCCAGAGTAACGGCATCATCCCATGGCAGCGCATGATCCGGGGTGTAAACCGCGATCCTTGGCGCTTTTTCAAGTTCCACCACCGACATGTTTACATTCGGACGTTCTACTTCTTCAATGATCTGTCTTGCCCGGATAGCTGATATCTGTTGGATGGATACGCCCCGGACCCGGCTTCGCCGTACCATGCTCTCTGTCTCGGGAGCGAGAAAACTGCCACCACGATAATTCAGAAGCCATTTTCCCGTATGGCCATCCAGCAGATGCTGAAACATCACTCCATATGCTTTCAGGTGGTTGCGCTGGCTGTCATCCATAGGTATGAGCACATACCCGGATTGGGCCTGAGCCGGGTGTGTTACCGGAACTGAAAGGAGCATAACAGGCAACACGAGGAGTGCAAAAAACAGGGGAGTGAAGTTGGATGTTCTGGAATCCTGATTTCTCATAATCTATCGTCTCTTACAGTTTCAAACAGTTGTTACGGTTGTCAAACAGGACTTATCTTCTCAAAAAGGACTTGGAATTTCAAAAGTGGCTTTCACTTTCAAATATGGCTTGCGGTTTATAACCGAAATTTCAGAGTCAGATTTCCCGATCCATCCGTTCCAGTTCGCGGATCCGGTTCCTGGCGATGTCGGAGTAATATCCTTCGGGGTAGTTCAGGAGCAGCTCTTCATAGTACCTGGTGACCTCATCGGCACTCAGTAGCAGCCGGTCGGCTGCTCCATAAAAACGCTCCTCAGCAGAAGGTGAATAGGGCAGAAGTCCGGCCGGTACCAGACCCTCCGCAGACCGGGTCTCTCCACTATCGCGCTGTTGCATGATGTAGACCACTTCCGCCAGTCGGGCGCGTTCCCAGAGCAGGCGCTCGCCAACTGCCTGACGCACGGATGGACGCCGGGTGTGCCGGTCCACAACATGAAAGGCAATTTCGGGATGGATCCTGCGCAGCGTCTGAGTCAGCAGCAGCATGGACTCGCCATGAAGCGGTTGTGCCGTCGGCTCATCAAGTACCGGCGCAAGCAGGTCGGCCGCCTCGGCATATCGTCCGGTGTCATAGAGATAGCGGGCTCCCGCATAGCGGAGAAGTTCCGGGTTTTCTCCGTCTTCATCATGCCCCTCCTGGATGATAAACCGCAAATGCAGGGCATTATTGGCGTACCAGGAGTAGTTTTGCCGCTCCAGAGACCGGAGCTGCAGCCGCGCATAGGTAAAATCGCCATTGTAAAAGTCACCAAGTCCCAGATAATACCTGCTCTTGTCGCCGATTTCACTTCCGTCGGCCATCCGGTTACTTCTGGTAAATGATACCCTGGCCATCGAAAAATTGCCGTCGAAGAGCAGAAGCCTTCCCGCAACATAGTGGGCCAGTGCCATTTCGCTATCGTTTCTTGCGATACGCTCCATTCTCTGA
The DNA here is from genome assembly GCA_007127665.1 of Balneolales bacterium. GTDB lineage: Bacteria > Bacteroidota > Rhodothermia > Balneolales > Natronogracilivirgulaceae > SKNL01. The sequence goes on from SKYY01000041.1 coordinate 2,237, forward strand.
TGGTATACCTCGGCTTTTTCCGGTTCTTTGAGATGGTCGAGTGCCAGCTCGGACTGAATGGTCAGCGTCTGCATCATCCGGTCATAGCGTGGAAATCGGCTGGCAAGCAGATCCACGGTTTCAAAAGCCTTCCGGTACAGCGAATCGGCGGCACCGTCAAAATCAAGGTTGCGGTCTGTCAGATATCCGGCCCATTCCTGATAGGTGCGGGACAGCTCTTCATGGCTTCGGGCCAGGAGCGGATGCTCTTCAATATCCAGATAATACAGAAAAGCCTGCTCGGAAAGCTCAAATTGCCCCCGGCTCCGCAAGTCACGACCCAGACGAAACATCGCGTGACGCTCATTGTTGCTGTGACGTTCCAGCGTGCGTGCCGCTGCCAGCGCCCGCCGATAAAGCCCGCGTTCCATAGTGACCCAGACGAGAAAATCCCTTAGGGACAAGTCTGCTTCGCTGCCGGGTGAAAGCCGGCCAAGACGCTCTTCAGTCAGAAGGATGGCAGTGTCGTAAAGCCTTCGCTCATCATAGTTCATAAGCTGGCGCTGAATCAGGCTCATGCGCCGGCTGTCGCGGCCGATGATATCAAGATATTCACTGATGGCCGACTCAAAATCGGCTACGGCCAGATAATTATTGGCAATTTCGAACGCAAAAAGGCTGGCATCACCCAGCTGCTCCCTCGCCGCTTCATAAACCCGGATAGATTCACGAAACAGCCTCCGCTCATTCATGGTTTGGGCGACACGCCGGTAAACCTGAGCGTTTCCCGCATGCTGACGCAGTACGTGGTTCCATGCTTCCATGGCATCATCGCGCCTTCCCGAGATATCGTAAATCTCCCCAAGTTTGATTCGGGTATTGCTGTCATCACCCACCAGGTCCAACCTGTCTTTGGTGACCTGAATGGCTTCATCATATCGCTTGAGCTGGACCAGTGCGGTCACAGTACGGTCAAACACGGCATAGGAGCGCGGGTTTTCCCGCAGAAGCCGTTCAAAAATCTCATACGCCTCCTCAAACTTGCCTTGCCGGAGCAGCTCGTTCCCGAGCGAAAAATCCCCGGCGCCGTCCTGGGCCTGCAGAGCCGGCGGACCCGGCAAAACAACAAAAGCTGCCGCCAGCATGAGAAAAACAAAAAAACTTCGCAATTGGTGCATAGCAGATGGTCGATACGTTAGGCTGTCACGAGATACCCGTGTCATGAATTACCTGTTGCCGGTACAAAAGGAGTAACGATGCCGGGCACCAGCTTATTGACTTCGCGATAAAAACGGAACAGCGGAAAACCGACAACATTGTAGTAGTCGCCGTCAATACGCGCAACAAAAAGCGCACCAAGGTCATCCTGTATCCCGTACGATCCGGCCTTGTCCATGGGGCTGCCGCTCTCCACATATGCCCGGATCTCACTTTCGGTCAGCTCGCCGAACGTCACATCGGTCCGTTCATGAAAAACGTGGTGTTGAAATCCTTTTCGGGTGGATACGGTTTGTGGCTGATCACCGTCAGAGCCGGCAACTCCGTTTCCGTAAACCAGGGCCACACCGGTGTAGACCTGGTGAGTACGCCCGCTCAGGGACCTGAGCATGGAAACGGCATCATCTGTATCAGCAGGCTTTCCGAGTATTTCTCCGTCAAGAACAACAATGGTATCTGCACCGATAACCAGTTTACCGGCGTACGATCCCTGTTCCGTTTGTTTACGCTCGTCCATATGCGCATCCGCCCGATGTTCCGCCAGATCTTCTCCCCGCTCAGCGACCCTCAACGCTTTTTCCAGTGAAAGAGCTTCAACCGTATCCGCAGGATCGGAACCCGGGGTGACCTCTTCTCCAATATCAGCAGGCACCACATCAAAGGAGATCCCGATCTGGCGGAGCAAAAGTCGTCGGCGCGGACTTGATGAGGCAAGTATGATTCCGGGAGTGTTCATTATTTAAATGATCTTTATTTCTACAGGCCACATCGTGAGTCTATGACGAATCCGGTTATGCGCCTGCGTGTCCGGGCGCCGGCCCTGTCACGGACATGGTACTTCCTGCCCTTCGGTTTATCTGAAAATGAATTGAAACTCTAACAAACTCACAAACATACAAAAAAAACTGACAATTCCATCAGGTTCCGGTTTTTGAACACCCATTTCCCGGGCCCTGATACCGCAGGTGAAAGTGTCATATTGCACCATCGCATCGGACTGGTCATAGTTCTATGTTGGTGTGTAAAACATTTAGTTAATAAAACGCGGTAAGCCGTTTGCTGATGGAAACCGGCCTTGCCCGGGTCCTATTGATACAAAAAATTCGTATCGTACACCCTATCACTTGTGTAAGGATCCGGCAGCAATATGACCAAGGCATCAGATTACCAGCAGTGGGCGAGCAAAATCCGCGCTTCAGACCAAAAGGCGTTTCACGACCTTTTTGTGGATTCTTACCAACCGCTTATGCGATATGCGCTGAATTTTGTGAAAGATACTGATGTCGCAAAGGACATCCTGCAGGATGTCTATGCCCATTTGTGGGATATCCGTGACCGGCTTGATGAAGAAAAATCCCTGAAGGCACTGCTTTACCGCATGGTAAAAAACCGAAGCATAAACCTGATCCGTTCGCGACGGCCGGTCCGCCTCGATGATGTCGCCCCTGCGGAGCAGCCAAGTGAGGAGATGTCGCCAGTATCCATCCGACCGGGCGGTGACGATTTGCTTGAAAAACAGCTGAGCGAATGGATCGAGTCACTCCCGCCGAGGCAACGTGAAGCGTTCGAGCTAAGCCGGTTCGAAGGGCTTGACCACCATGAGATAGCGGATGTAATGGAATGCGCGCCACGTACGGTAAACAACCATATCGTAAGTGCGCTGAACACTTTGCGGGTACAGCTGAAACAGTGGAAATCAGAGCGTGAAAACCGCGAATAAAGAGAATAATCCGAAATGAAGATGAAATGCCCATGACCGGGCCGGCGCCCGGACACACAGGAGCATGATTATTTCCATGAATGCTCCATCTGACCGCTTGAATCAAAAAATTATAAACACATGAAACGGCCTGACCAGGATATCATGAAGTATTTTTCCGGAGTGGAAGAGGATGAGGTGCGCCTTATCTGGGAAAAAGCCCGGAGAAAAGATCAGTCTGGTGAAAGCGCCATGGATGTGAATCCCGAAGAGGAGTGGGCACTGCTCCAGAAACGGATGCAGACAGCCCGCCGGCCTGTACGCGGTGTGCGTCCAGGCACCATCAGATCAAGAAGGCCCGCATCAAAAGCAACTGCAGCAAAAACATATGCCTTTATTACCGTCATGGCAGCGGTTCTGCTCGGTGGGTTCGTTATGTGGTATCTGTTCGTACCCGTCAGTATGGAGGCCCCGCGGGGAGAATTTACCACCTTTCATTGGGATGACGGAATCCGTGTGGAACTTAACAGCGGATCCAGGCTAACCTGGAACCGATCATTTGGCAATGGGCACCGTAATCTGCGGCTTGAGGGTGAGGCATATTTTGAAGTACCGCCATCCGGAAAGTCATTTATTGTGGAAACACAGACAGCAATGGTGGAAGTACTGGGAACCCGGTTCAACATACGTTCCTGGGCCGATGACCCGGACGGACGCACAACACTCACACTGGTCGACGGAAGTGTCAGGCTGGCATCCCTTCTGGAACCGGAATCTCACATAATGCTTCAGCCGGGACATACCTCCCATGTTGATTATCACAATAGAGCGCCTGTAGAACCTCAACCAGTCAATACAGACCAGGCCCTCGCATGGCGTAATCAAGGTTTCTATTTTTCGGGTATCACCATGAGCGAAGTTGCTGCCGAGCTTGAAAGGCGCTATGATTCCCAAGTAGTAATTCAAAATGAGATCCTGAGAGACCGTTCACTCACAATATACCTTCCCCGTCCGGGTGAACTCGATAGTATCATTGAGACTATCTGTTTTGTGACAAACTGTCGCTTCGAAGAAGAGCAAGGCACGATCATTCTGTACTGAGGCCTGCAGCAACCCTGCGCCGGGCCAAGCCCATCCCATCCCATCCCATCCCATCTCATCCAAGCCCATCCCATCCCATCTCATCTCATCCAACCCATCCAACCCATCCAACCCAACCCAACCCAACCCATCCAACCCAACCCAATCCAATCCAACCCAATCCAATCCAACCCAACCCAATCTGACTCATTCCCCCGCAAAATTTTCCGAGCAAATGCGTCACCCGGACTAAACGCGACAAAGGGACGAGCACGATTCTGATGTCATTATTTTTCCGGTACAGACATTTCTGTTCATTTTATCCTAAATTGCCTGTACGGTGAAGGGGGTTGTGATGCAATTCAGATACCGGGCAGCAATGTTGGCGAATGGCACGGTATCATTGGCCGGAAATCACTTCACGCGTATCTATTCCGGGTTTTCTCTCCGGAAGCAGTCCATTTAGCAAAGTATGCGAAACCATGACCAGCACCCGGTGCTATCTATCAACATTGCAAGTTGTTATGCAGATATTTGCGACAACCATGTGCCTGCTGCCTGCCGTATGGTTTGCTGCCGCTGATCACACGGCCGCTCATGACATTTATGTTGATCACTCTGCCGCACAGCATACTGCCACTGATCATACTGCCATTGATCATACTGTCGCTGATCATACTGTCGCATCAACCCAGTTACCGGGAGGGGGAGAGCGCGAGGCCGGCATCCAAAAGCCCGGACCATGGAGCTTTGAATTTCGCGACGAGCCACTGGATCGTGTACTTTTTGTGATATCGGAACAAACAGGCACAGATTTCATCTACGAACCCGGGATAACGGCCGGTATTTCTGTGACTGCGTCATTCCGGGGAAAAGAACTCAGACATATTCTGGATGAGCTGCTTGTGCCCGTTGGATTGGAGGCAAGGCGAATACGGACCGGTATCTTTGTCATTCGTCACTCGCTCAGAAAAGAGATGGCTCCGCACTCATTGCCCGCCTTGCAGGCAAGGGATTTCTTGCCGACCCATCTTTCGCTGCGACGCGTTCGCGCTGCAGCTACGGAGAACGAACTGCCGCTTCGAGAAGTCATACTGCAAATTGCCGTACCATGAATTACTTTGAAATAGCATCCCGATATGCCGGGTCAATGATGCGCGGGGAACCCGCACTGCTTAAGGAACTTCGGGAGACAACTGCCCGTGAACTGCGCTACGATGACATGCTGAGCGGTCCGGTGGTAGGCAGCTTCCTCAATATGCTGGTCCGCATAAGCGGCGCCAGATCGGTACTTGAAATCGGGACATTTACCGGGTATGCAACCTTGTGGATGGCCGCGGCACTCCCTCAGGATGGCAAACTCGTCACCTGTGAGACAAATGAGAAGTATGCACTCATCGCCCGCCGTTTTATTGAGCGATTCCGGCACGAAGCGGCCGGGCAAACCCACGGCCATAAATCGGCCGGACAAACCCACGGCCAGAAGGCGGCCGGGCAAACCCACGGCCATAAATCGGCCGGACAAACCCACGGCCAGAAGGCGGCCGGGCAAACCCACGGCCAGAAGGCGCCCGGACAAACTTCAGGTATGGTAAACACGGCCAAAAGTGATCTGCCGCATTGGGGAAGCGACATTTTCAATCCCGGACAGAGTAAAGGACCCGAGATCCGGCTTTGTATGGGACCGGCACTGGAAACACCATGGCCTGACCAGGTTGATTTTGTTTTTCTGGATGCCGACAAAGAACACTACCCTGATTATTATCAGCGAATCATGCCGCGGCTTGCATCCGGCGGACTTCTGGTTGTTGATAATGCATTCTGGGGTGGAAAAGTATGGGGCAGCGAAAGCCTTGCGGAGACGCCGGACGCCTCTGTCGCCAAGGTGTCAGAAGCGTATGACGATGAGCAGAAAACGCGCGGCCGGGTTGTGCCGGCAGACCGGCAGGCCGCGGCTATTGACCGCCTGAACCGAGTGATCGCAGACGACGCGCATGTGGAAAATGTGGTACTTACCGTGCGTGACGGGCTGCATCTGGTTAGAAAAATTAGATAAAATCGCACTTATTTATTGGCATATCCCGTCCATTACCTTAAATTAGGGCTGTCCGACCGGGCATGCCGGGCCGTGCCAAAATTACAGGCACATACTAAATCTGGGGTTTATCCGGTATCGCGAACAGTCTCCACATCCGGTTTTTGAAAACCGGCTGACTGATTATTATCCCGGGACGGCCAACTCTTTTTTCCACCGAACTGCCATTAATCGGAAATTGCTCATGAAAAAATCACTTACCGTACTCTCGGCAAGCCTGCTTGTACTGTGCTTTGCTGCATCTTCAGTCTTTGCAGGTGGATATCAACTCAATCTACTGGGACAAAGACAAATTGCCATGGGGCATACCGGGGTAGGGATGCCGCTGGATATTGCCACTATAGGGCTCAATCCCGGCGGCCTTGCCACCATAAACCAAAATGCAATCCTGCTGGGATCCAGCGCCACGTTCATAAGTACACATTATCGTGCGCCGGCCCCGTCAAGCTACACAGCCAAAACAGACAGTCCGATACGCACACCGTTCAGTATCTATGCCAGCTACGTCACTCCGATCGAAAACCTGAGAGCGGGCATAGGCGTCTACACTCCTTACGGAAATGCCTTGCGCTGGGAGGAAGGGTGGAAATATCGTTTCCTTCTCAGTGAAATATCCCTTACGGCCATTTTTGTCCAGCCGACACTCAGCTACCGTATCGGCGACCGTATCGGCGTCGGCGCCGGCTTCATTTTTGCCTATGGCGCCGTTAATGTCCAGCGGGATTTGCCGGTTGACGCCCAGGATGATTTCACGCCCATGGTTGAACTTGACGGAACAACTACCGCAATCGGATTCAATGTGGGTGTCCATGGAAAGATCACCGACCAGATCTCTTTTGGTGCGGCCTACCGTTCC
>SKYY01000037.1 GCA_007127665.1 Balneolales bacterium
CAACGGCCGCAAAGGCAACCGGGCAACGGCCGCATCCACCCGAAAGAGACTCCGACTTTTCTGGATAGGGAGCCTCCGTTTTGTTACCTTTACAGGATATCCGAACTTCACCTTTTCCATCTGATATGTCCCCCAGCTACAAAGCACTTACCCGCGCATACCGTCCCCAGACATTTGAGGACATCGTCTCCCAGGAGCATGTCAGCAATACGCTGAAAAATGCCATCGAAAACAACCGGCTAAGCCACGCCTACCTGTTCTGCGGGCCGCGCGGCGTCGGCAAAACCACCATGGCGCGGGTATTGGCGCGGACCATCAACGAGGTGGACATGGATGTGGACGGGGAGCAGCTCAATAACACCCTGAACATCATCGAGATCGATGCGGCATCCAACAACAGTGTGGAAGATGTGCGGGCACTGCGCGAAAGGGTGCGGATCCCCCCGCAAAGCGGAAGATACAAGGTCTATATCATCGATGAGATCCACATGCTCTCCAAGCAGGCTTTCAACGCCTTGCTGAAGACGCTTGAGGAGCCGCCGGCGCATGTGATTTTCATCTTTGCCACCACCGAGCCGCACCGCATACTCCCGACCATCCTCTCCCGCTGCCAGCGTTTTGATTTCCGGCGGATAACGGTCGAAGAGATCGTACGCCGACTGGAGCTGATTGCGCAAAAGGAGGATATCAGTATCGACAAGGAGTCGCTGCACGTGATCGCGAAAAAAGCGGACGGGGCCCTTCGGGATGCGCTGGGCATCCTCGACCAGGCCATTGCCTTCTGCGGCACCTCCATTTCGTATGACGATCTGCACCGGGCACTGAATATCGTCAGCTCCGAACGGATGTTTGAACTTACCGATGCTCTGATCCGCAAGGATTCACGGGCCGGCATGGCACTGCTGCACAATCTGCTGCACATCGGCAACGACATTCAGGAATTCCTCGCCACGCTGACCGAACATTTCCGCAACCTTTACCTGGCAAAAGACAGTCAGAATTTTTATCTGATCGAGGCCACCGATGATACCAGGGAGCGTTTTCGGGAGACGGGTTCCGCTTTTTCCCTGGATGACCTGATGCGAATGATGCACATCGTGCACGAGGCCGAGTTCTCGATCCGCCAGGCTCAGCAACCCAGGATCCATCTGGAGATCACCCTGCTGAAACTGTTCCATATGACGCGGACTGAGGGGCTTACAGAACTGCTGCTCAAACTGGAAACGCTGGAGCAGAAACTTGCGCAACAGCCGGCACAGCAATCAGCGCAACAGCCGGCGCAGCAATCAGCGCAACAGCCGGCGCAGCAATCAGCGCAACAGCCGGCGCAGCAATCAGCACAACAGCCGGTGCAGCAATCAGCGCAACAGTCCGTGAAACGCTCTGCGCAGAAAATCGCGCCCAAAGAAGAAACGGCATCCAAAAAAGAGACCGGGCCTGAATCGGATTCTGCGGTCAAGCACGATTCCCCATCCAAACCAGATTCCGCAGCCAATCGAAACAGCAAAACCAAACAGGGATCTTCACCAGGGCAGGGCAGCGCATCCAAAAATGATGATGTTGCTCAGCCGGCCGGCAAGCCTTCACCAGCAGCAGCCGGGGCAACCGTCCCGGGTCAGGGACAAGGGGACGGACCGTATCCAACCGGGAATCCGGGTGGTACTTCGGAACCCGATATTTTCGGCACCCCGGCACTGAGACGGCCCCAGGGGCACCTCTCCGCTGTTTCGCTGCCCGAAAGAGCAGGCGAGAATACTGCGATGCGGGAAGTCCGCGGGAATCTCGCACTCTCGCCGAAACCCGGGGCACAGGGAAAAACCGATCCCGAACCACCGAAAAAAGCGTATAAAAAGCCGGACTCGATGGACGACCTGAACAAAATGTGGCCTGAATATCTGGAAAAGCTTAAGGCAACCACCAGTTCCATGCTATACTTCTCCATCCAGAAGACCCGCCCGGTCCGGCTCAAGAAAAATGTGGTTACTCTGGAGTGCAGCGACAGCTTCACCTCTGACATCATCCGCGAACAACAGCGCAAGTTATGTGACACGGTGAAAGAACATTTTGGATATGCCCTGCGTTTTACATCACAGCTGGTCGAACCGGAGCAACGAACCGACAGCATTCATGATCCCTACGAGCATTTTTCGGAAATGCAGAAGAAAGATCCGAAACTGAAGGAAATCGTTAATCTGTTCGGGGCAGAACTTGAATACTAACTCCGTAACAAATGGAGATTTTGATATGAATATGGCAGATATGTTTGGAAAACTGACAGAAATGCAGAGAAAAGTGGACGAGGTCAAACGGCAGCTGAACGAGATGGAAGTGGAGGCGGAAGCCGGTGGAGGCATGGTGCGTGTCACCGCCAATGGCAATCGCGAAATCACCTCCATCAAGCTGGACAAAGACATCGTGGACCCCAATGATATCGAGATGCTGGAGGACCTGATTACCGCAGGTATCAACCAGGCGATCAAGAAAGCCGAAGAGGCCGCTCAGGACAAAATGGCGGATATAACCAAAGGCATGCTTCCGGGCGGTTTCGACCTCGGCAATCTTGGGATGAAATAGACCCGGCCCTCACGTATACTAAATAATTATTACAGGGCAGAACTATAATGCAGCTTATCTCAGAAACGCTTGAACAGGCGGTTGAGCAGTTGGCCCGGCTTCCGGGAATGGGCAGAAAATCCGCGCAGCGCATCGCCATGTTTTTGCTGAAGCAGAACGATGAACAGGTGTTCCGCCTTTCCCGGGTTATCTCGGATCTGAAAAAAAACATCCGCTACTGTTCGGTATGCTTCAACATCACCGATCGGGATCCTTGCCCCATCTGCGAGTCGGAGAAACGCAATACCGGTGTCGTCTGCGTGGTGGAAGAGCCGAAGGATGTCTACGTGATTGAACGCACCAAGGAGTTCAACGGCAGATATCACGTGCTGGGTGGGGTCATTTCCCCGTTGCAGAACATAGGACCGAATGAACTGCGCATCAATGAACTTGTGCAGCGCATAAGCAATGGCGAGCCAATCCGCGAATTGATCCTGGCGCTCAACCCGGATGCAGAAGGGGAAGCAACCGGTTATTATATCAACAAACTGGTGCATCCCATGGGGGTGGATGTCACGCGAATTGCACATGGCATTCCCATGGGAACCGATCTGGAGTTCATCGACGACGCAACGCTTACACGCGCATTTGCCGGACGGCAGACGTTCTGATGCGGCTCCCCGATCCCCTCGTCCCCTGCGAAGACAAAGTACAGCTCACCCGCCTCATCTGAAAAAACCGTAAACTTCCTGTTATCCCCCTGGAAACTTCCTGTTATCCCCCCGGAAGCTTCCTGCAAATACCGCCGGAAATCCAACTGGCAATATTTGCGGGCCATGCCACCTGCTAACCAACTCTCAGAAGTAGAACTGCATCTGCATCATAACCACGTGGGCCGGATCGCCGAAGTCGACTTTATCCGTTTCCAGTGACCGCAGACTGTAAGCGAGCATGATACGGTTGTGGGTAAACGGACGTCCCATGAGCGCACTCAGGCTGTAGGACCCTCCAACGGTTGCAAATACCTGACGAAGATCTTCGAGTCCTCCGCCGTCACCAAACCAGAATTCTCCCATGGCATAGAGCTCAATATGCGGCGCAACGAGCAGGCCGCCGAAAAGTGACGCACCAATGTAATTCTCAATATCACGTGGCGCCACTTCCTGGTAGCTGATACCGATGATATCCGTCTTCAGCCGGAAAGGCTGGTCACCGGGCAGGGGGCCCCAGTAGGCGTGGGCGGAGTAGGATATGTAATTGCGGCCGATTCGCCCTACTTCCGAAAACTCGTTCTTGGCAGTGCTCACGCTGGCGTATGCGCCGATCTCAAGACGGTCGCGTCCTTCCGGCCAGTGCGTAGCTGCAGCGCTGAACGCAAATCCGTCCGTTTCAATACCTCCGGTAGACGGGCTCCGGCTGATTCCCTGGCTGTAGTTCCAGCGATTGTGCCCGTTGTGCAGGAATCCACGAACCTCCCAATGAGGTGTATTCCACAATGCCTCGAGCCCGTAGTCCCGCCCGTCAGCCCCGATGGTCATCCGGGCCCACATATCAGATATGGCCGGACGGTCAATGGCATCGATGTTCGAGTGCAAGGTACGCGCAAAGGCTCTCGGCTGAGCACCGACAAACCGGCCGGCACGCATGGTCAGATTATCGCTTACCCGGTACTCCCCGCGAATATCCAGAAAAGTCGCTGTGGCACCGGATCCCTCCATCTGCAGGAAAACACCCAGGTTTTCACCGAAGCTTGTCGTGAGGCGCACGCGCAGCCTTCGTACACCGAAACCGACGCGGTCGTGCCGATCTCCGATGGCGTCCAGGTCCGAAGCATAGGTGACCCGCGGCTGCACCGTACCTCCGATACGTATAGTGACGTCGTCGCTCACCGCCCTTACCAGACCCGGCTCATACTGCTGCGCCAGTGTCTTCCCCGGAATCGTCAACAGCAATACACACCCTGAAATCAGCAATATTGTCTTGAAAGTATTCATAATGGTTCCGTTATGGTTTTTAGATTAAATAATATCTTGCATTATAATCGCAATACACCCGGCGCAGGCATTGCACCTTGTCCCTTTGATTCATTTTGCTGGAAAGGACACCGACACAAAACGGTGATAATGGACATGACGGGCAAAAACAACCTATTGATATAATTTAAATTCTGTGTGAAAACAGACCCCCGGGGAAAAACACCTGCAACCAGTCACAAAAAAACGGCAATCAGACCCGACAAAACATCCGCGCCTGTTTTATGCCACAGATCAGAACAACCGCGTCTGGAACAGATCTTTCTTTTCGGCCTCCTGCATCCTGGGACGGGCGTGCTCACCCCTGTATACCGACAGCATCTCCGGTGAAAACTTTTTTTCGAAAGCACGTTTAGCGAACCCCTCAAGTGCAATCTGTCCGTTGCTGGTGATGCCCAGCATGCCGTTGTCATACTCCTGTATGAACCCGAACTGCCGGAGATCGTTGACGATGAGAAAAGAAAGCTGGGCAACGGTGCCCGCATGCGCCTCGATATTGCTCCTGTGGCTGTTATCCTCCGGCGGATAAATACACATCCCGAGTATGGCAAACTCAACCTCGGTCATGGGATAACCGGACGAGTCCCTGGTCAGCAACTGGTCCCATGCCGGCTGGCTGTAGTAGAGCCCGAACCAGAATTTCGCTTCCTTGACAAGTTTTTTCGATCTGGCACAGGCAAAGTATTCACCGGTCGGAGCCCGCCTCGGCTCCCCCCTGGCCCGGTACATGCCAACAATTGATGCCAGATCCAGTACCTGAAGATTGGGCGGATAAACAAAAAAGTCCGTCGACTTTTTTTGCATGGCTACCTCGTCATCCAACTTTTTGCTTGATCAGATCAAGTACCGCACCCATGTCCAGGGATTCCGGATCCCTGTTCTTGGGGATACTGATATTCTTTTTCCCATACTTGATGTAGGGTCCGTAACGGCCGGTCATTATCTGGATTTTTTCACCGCGTTCCGGATGTTCGCCCATATCCCTGATGACCGATGAGGTTTTACCCTTCTGCTTCTGAGCTTTCTTTTTCAGCAGTTCCAGGGCGCGTTCAAGACCAACTTCCAGGACATCATCGTCCTTGCTCAGTGATTGGAAGGTCCCGTCATGGACCACATAGGGCCCAAAACGGCCAACACCTGCCTTGACCTCCTTGCCGGTTTCGGGATGCTGCCCCACGGTCCTGGGCAGGGAGAGCAACTTCAATGCCGTCTCCAGATCCACATCGGATTCCTTCATTCCCTTTGGAAGGGAAACCCGCTTCGGCTTTTTGTTTGATTCCGTGACTTCGCCCAGCTGGACATAAGGGCCAAACCGGCCGCTCAGCAGATATACCGCCTGTTCCGTTTCCGGATCCTGCCCGATCGACTCCGGCCCCTGCTCACTCTTTTTTACCAGTTGCTTCAGCTTCTCCACCGTTATATCGCTCGGGGCCATATTGTCCGGAATCGAGCCCATCACCTCTTCGCCGTCTTCCTTTTTCGCTTGCACGTAAGGACCAAACCGGCCTAGAAAGACACGCATGCCGTTGAGTCCATCTACAGGAAGGGAAATATGGCGGGCATCCTGCGGATCGATTCGCGACTCCTGCTCTTCCACCATGTTCTTCAATCCCTTTTCCCCTTCGTAGTAGGATTTCAGGTATTTGAGCCGGTCTTCTTTCCCGCTGGCAATATCATCCAGCCTCTGCTCCATCTGGGAGGTGAACTGCTCATCCACCAGATGCGGGAAATGCTTTTCCAGCAGTTCCGTAACAGCAAAGGCGGTAAACGTCGGGACCAGCGCATTGCCTTCCTTCCGGGCATAGTCCCGCTCCATGATCGTGCCAATGATAGTGGCATAGGTGCTGGGACGGCCAACCCCGTCCTTTTCCAACTGCTTGACCAGGCTGGCTTCCGTGAAACGGGCCGGTGGCTTTGTTTCATGCTCAACGGGGATAACCTCATGGCAATCCAGCCGCTGATCCTGCTTCAACTCGGGTAGCGGAGTATCCCGGTCTTCCAGCACAGCTTCCGGATCATCACTGCCTTCCACATAGGCCCGGAAAAAGCCGGGGAAAAGAACTTTCTTGCCGGTCGCCTTGAACTGCGCTTTGGATTTCTCCGCCACCGCTTCAATAACGGCCGTTGTGTGCGAAATCCGTGCATCCGCCATCTGCGTGGCCATGGTCCGCTTCCATATCAGGTCGTAGAGCTTTGCCTCCCTGCCGGTCAGAGGCGTGTCGGATGGCGTGCGGAACTGGTTTCCGGCGGGACGGATGGCTTCGTGTGCCTCCTGTGCGCCCTTGGCTTTTTTCGAATAGGTTCGCACTTTCGGACTCAGATAGTCTTCGCCATACATACGCTCTACAGCAGAACGGGCCGCATTGATGGCCTGACCTGACAAATTCGTTGAATCGGTACGCATGTACGTGATATAGCCTTCCTCGTAAAGCTTCTGGGCAATGCGCATCGTATCCCTGGCCGAGTAACCGAACTTCCTGTTGGCTTCCTGCTGAAGCGTGGAAGTGATAAATGGCGGAGCAGGAGTCCTTTTCTGGGTTTTTGACGCAACGCTCTTGACACTCCACTGCGCTGCGGCAAGCTCCCCCTGCAAGCTCTCTGCCTGCTCCCTGTCCAGCAGCACAAGCTTGTCCGGTTTCTTCAACTTGCCCGTGGACTCGTCAAAATCCTTTCCGCTGGCAAGCCGCAGATCGTCAAGGTGCGTCATCTGCGCTTCGAAAGTTCCGTTGTCCTTCTGCTCCGACGCCCCGGATTTGCCCAGCACCGCTTTCAGATCCCAGTAGCTGCCGCTTCGGAACCGCATCCGCTCACGCTCCCTGTTCACCAGCAGCTGAACGGCAACCGACTGAACCCTTCCGGCCGACAAGCCCGGACCGATTTTCTTCCAAAGCAACGGCGATATCGTGTATCCGGCCAGACGGTCCACGACCCGCCGGGCCTCCTGGGCATCCACTAGATCCATGTTGATATCCCGGAATTCCCGCAGCGCATGCAGAATGGCATCCTCCGTGATTTCGTGGAAAACCATTCGCTTGACCGGGATCTTTGGTTTCAGCTCATCAACGATATGCCAGGAAATTCCCTCGCCCTCACGGTCTTCATCCGTCGCCAGGATCAGCTCATCGGCCTCCTTGATGAGCTTCTTTAGACGCGTAACCGTCTTTTTCTTTTGCGGAGAAACCACATACAGCGGCTCATAATCATTGTCAACATCGATCCCGAGGTTGGCCCATTTGTTCTTTTTCAGCTTCGCGGGAATCTCCTTTGCAGATGCCGGCAAGTCGCGGATATGACCGTTGCAGGAATCCACGGAAACAGATTTCGGCAGAAATTTTTTAATGGTTTTCGCTTTGGTCGGCGACTCGACTATTATGAGCGATTTCATCCGTAACGTCAAAATTTAATGATTCAGGCCCGTATGCCGTATTCATGACAGCGTGCACCGTCAACGCCATCCACAATATATGCAACAAAATGGATGCTACTGCAAACCGGCCGATTTCGTACTCTGACGGTCAGGAAACCCGGCTGACCGCGTGCCATCCGGCACGGCCACCGTTCAGGATTCCAGCTCGTCAATTTTTTTCAAGAGTTCTTCAGCATGTCCGGCCGTATCGACCTTCTCAATAACGGCTCTGACAGTTCCATCCGTATCAATAAAATAGGCAGAACGGGACGGGCCGGAAAAAGTCTTGCCATACATTTTTTTCTCGACCAGCGAGTCCGTTGCTTTTGCAAATTCATGCTCCGGATCAGAGGCAAGAATATAGCCAATTCCCAGTTTCTCAGCGTACTTTTTGTGAGAATTGCAGGAATCTTTGCTGATCGCAACCACTTTGTATCCTTTTTCCAGTATCTCCGCCGACTTTTCAGCCAGGCTTTTGTTCTGCCGGTCACATCCACCAGTATTGTTTTTCATATACACCGAAACAATGACCGGACGGTCCAGAAGCTCCGATAATGCGACGCTTTTTTGCTCACCGCCATCCACAATGTCCAGTTTGATCGATGTGTCGATTTTCTCACCAGGCTTGATCATTTCCCTATCCTCCAGTGTTTTGTTTTGAATGTGCTGTTTCTTCTATAGATCAAAAAAGTCCTTAATCCTTACAGATGCAAACCCTGATTTTCGTGATCCGGTTCCGTTCCCGCGCCAACATCCCATTTGAATCCATAGGCAGAAACAACCTATCTTGTCTTGCACGGGAATTTGGATCAGACCGGTGAATACAGCGGTATCTTTCGCCGGGTCCCGGCCAGTCCGCCACACCCGAGGCACCACACACAATCCCCTATGACACATTCGCCCAAACTCACCATAAGCGACTCCGAAGCCGACCAGAAAACCCTGCTCGGACAGATAGACGAGGCCTGTGATCTCATGGACGAGATCTACATGGATGGATACTATCCGAAAATGAAGGTGACACGGTCCTGGTCAGAGCACAACCCCGTGATCGAAGGCGAGTTCGCCAAACCCGCAGTCTACCGCTGGTATCTCAAACGTGAACTGGCCAAACTGGTCCGTGCCGGTGCCGAGGTCACCATATCCCCGTCCCGC
>SKYY01000038.1 GCA_007127665.1 Balneolales bacterium
TTACGTATTCAGGAACCAGGTGTGACATTTCCGAACTGGCATACAAGGTCCCGTTTTCTGTCCAAAGCCTGGTTGTACTTGTTGCAAGCAAAAGGGTGAACAGGCCCGCTGCAATGATAAACGCTGTTAATCGGTAGCTCATGAGAGTCAGATGTCGACGGATACTTCTTTAAGATGGACCAGATAGTGTTTTACAACCGGCTTTGTGAGGGCCAGGATATGCTGATTATCGGAAGCTTTTGAGAACTCAACGGCCAGGTCATTTTTTTGGAGAATCCAAATGCCGTCACTATGATAGGTGTACGCTTCACTTTGACTGAAATCATGAAAGAGGTAACATTCTATGGTTTCCTCGTCCGTTGGCAGTCCCATTTGCCTGAGGGTATCTGCCGTCAGATTTTTCCAGTACGTCAGTTGTTTGTCTGTCGGCTTTTTTTCAAGAAAAGTGGTACGGAAGAAATCCCGGTTGAGAAAACGTCGGCATAGATCCCGTAGCACGACCTGATCAACGTGTTGCCAGTACTTCAGATTCATCAAGATATCATTATCATCGAGATCTGCAAATGAATCGAGTATTTTTCTGGTTACTTTTTTTGATGCGGCCTCTTTGTCCTTGAAGAAGAACTCCAGGGCGGGCGAGTAAAAGGGAAGGTCAATGCCCTGTTCCAGCAGCTGCCGCACCCTTTTGAGTATGGCGAGAAGCAATTTGTCACCGCCAAGCACTGTTTTGTGCAGATATACCTGCATATACATCAGGCGGCGTGCAACGATGTAGTTTTCAATCGCATAAATGCCCTTTTTGTCGATTACGATATTTCCCTGATGGACGCGCATGGTGCGGATGATCCGGTCAATGCCGATAGCGCCTTCCTGAACACCGGTAAACATGCCGTCACGTCTGATATAGTCCAGACGATCTATATCAAGTTGGGATGAAGTAAGCTGATGCAGGAATTTTTTCGGATATTTTCCGGTAAAAATGGCTATGGCAGTGTCCAGCTGTCCGTCATACTGGCGGTTGAGATCCTCCATCAGCATCAGGGTCAGTTCCTCGTGATGGGTGTTGCTGATAATGACTTTTTCCAGGGTATGGGAATATGGGCCGTGACCGATGTCATGAAGCAGAATTGCTATGAGTGTGCTTTCAAATTCCTTGTGGGTAATGGTGGTGTCCCGCTCCCGAAGATGATTAAGCACCCTCTGCATAAGTCCGAGCGCTCCCAATGCATGGGAAAAACGGGAGTGTTCGGCACCCGGGAAAACCATATTTGCCAGCCCCAGTTGACGAATTCGGCGAAGCCGCTGCACATAGGGATGGTCAAGCAGTTTCAGGACCAGTCCTTTCGGCACATGAATGAAGCCGTGTACCGGATCCGTGAAAATTTTGTATTGGGTGGATTTATCCATAACTGCTACCAGGAATCTGCAAAAGAAGCGTTGCAACCGCTGTGTGACACATGCAGCTCCTTGTCTGTAATGATTTTTTACTGCAACTTGTTGCAATTGAAATTGCTATTATAAAGTACTGAAATGGTCCGAGAAAATAAGTATTATTTGTGCCTCGACATATCTTAACACTGGAGAAATATGACATTTGACAAAAGAACAGCAGATTTTCTGGAAAACCTGCTAGTGACTCCGAGTCCAGCCGGATTCGAAAAAGCCGGACAGCAGGTATGGCTGGACTTTGTCAGGCCTGCGGCTGACCTGGTTGAAACCGATACTTATGGATCGGCGGCAGCTCGGCTGAATGTAGATCCGTCAGCGATCACCGTAATGCTTGAAGCACACTGTGACGAAATCGGCATGATCGTTCAGTATGTAGATGAATCCGGTTTCGTCTACATAAACAGACTAGGGGGTAGTGACCCCGGTATTGCCCGTGCCCGCAAGGTTTTCATACACAGTAGAGACGGCATCGTCAGTGGGGCAATTGGAAATACCGCCATTCATCTCCAGGACCGTGAAAACAACAAATTGCCCAAGTGGAGTGATCTGTTTATAGATATCGGGGCGTCTAACAGAGAAGAGGCACTTGGCATGATACGCATCGGTGATCCTGTCACACTCGCCGAGCAGTTTGAATTTTTGTCAGACGACCTTATTATCGGTCGCGCTCTGGACAACAGAATTGGCGGGTTCATGATTGCAAGGGTCATTGAAATTCTTCAGCAAAGGCGTTCGGAGCTAAAAGTCAACGTTATTGCGCTCAATGCCGTGCAGGAAGAAGTTGGGGGATTCGGTGCACGCATGATGGCCTATCGCTATGAACCAGATGTAGCTTTTGTTACCGATGTGACGCACGCTACAGATACTCCCGGAATAAATCATAAGAAGCACGGTCTGGTAAAAATGGGCAGCGGGCCGGTGATTAACCACGGCGGTGCCAACCACCCGGTGGTTCTGGAGCATTTTGAACAGATAGCGGAGAAAACGAACATTTCGGTGCAGCGGGAAGCTTCGGGTTCACGGACTGGTACCGACGCCGACAGTATTTTTTACCAGAAGCATGGCATACCTATCGGGCTTGTTTCCCTTCCCCTGCGATACATGCACAGTCCTGTGGAAATCGCTTCGGTTTCGGATATCCTTCAGCTTACAGACTTTATGGTCGAGTCAGTGCTTGCACTGAAAAAAAACCAGCGATTTACCCTTTTTTAAGCGGTCTGTCTAAACGTCGATTGATGTCCGGAAGCCTGTTGTCAAGTGATTGATATACCTTGCTGAAAATCGCAATGACAAAAAAAGCCATTAAAAAAAGCCATTGAATTAAAAAAGCCATTATCGATTACTCGAAATGGCTTTTTTGTAAAACGTAAAAAAAAACAAAAGAAGGAACGGTATTCTCTTCTATTAATCTTGTTTCTTTTTTTGTATTTCAACACGGATGTCCTGGGACAATTTTTTCAGTTCCTGGAGTGTTTTTCTTGCACGAGTTCCAGCAGTCTTATTTCCCTTGCTGTAGAACTTCTCCATATCCACCTCTAAATCATCAACCAAAGATTTTATATCGTTGAATCTGTTCATGAATTAACTCCGTTAATTTACAATTGAATTACAAATAACAAGAAGACATCTCGCCTCCGATTGTTGGAAGCTAAATATAAGCAATCCAACATGTCAAGTTAAAATCGCTAATTAAGGCATAAAAAAAGCAGATGAGGAGGTTTTTTTTTGAATTTCATCTAAAAAAAAGACGGTTTTATTTTTTTTTCGGGAAAAGAGGATGAAAATGGCTGATATCGGGAAGATTTGCAAAGTCGTGGGTGGTGCCAAGATAACTGTTTTTGGGAGGGGGCAGCAGCTCCTCCGGAACCAACCTGAGCACTTCTTGCCTGTTTTTTGTACCAGTTGACTTCTGATTTGCCCTGTCTGTAAAAAGGGAATCGTTTTCATCCTCACGAGAAAAGAGGAAAACGGTGCGGCATTCCAGCCGATGACTCAGTGCATCAGTCAGCGTCCGAAGAGAAACAGGCGTAATTTTTTGACTTGATTGGTCCCTGACCAAATTTGAAAGTATCAGATGAGTACCCGGTGGTCTGGAATCAATCCAATGTCTGTCAATACTCAGCTTATCACCCGAAAGAGAGATAATGTTTTTCTGGTAACCATTGACACCTACTGCGGATACACTATTATCGGCCAGAAGTGCAACAATACGATGGTTCAGATCGCTCGTACTGCGCAAAACGGCATCTTCTCTCATCATTCCGGTCTGGATGAGGCGTTCCGTATAGGCGCTGTCACCGTGCAAAATTATACCAGTACAACTTTTCTGTTGACCCATGGCTCCGGAAAAGGACTTCATGAAAAGCGGATGATCAAGGCGATCGTAATCGATTACTGCTATGTATTTCATATTTGGATTCATATCGTCAGGATGAATTCACATGACGTTTAAATCATGCGCCTGTGTGTCCTGGCGCCAGCCCGGTCAGGGACATTTCATCTTGCTGTTTTTGTTGACTGATCTGAGGGTTGGTGACCAAGGTTTCCGGCTTTGAACTGGTAGGGCAGCAGGTCTGAAACAGAAAGGCGGGAGCACTCCGTATCGCTGTGGTGCAGGTACATGACCCCATCCTCCATATGTTCCATCAACACTTGGCGGCAGGCGCCGCACGGACTCACATAATCACTTTTTGGAGCGTACACGTGAATCTCCTGAAAAACCTTTGCGCCAGATGCTTTTGCTTTTGCTATGGCTACTCTCTCGGCACAAAGCCCTTTTTGCCAGTCGGCGGTTTCAATATTTACGCCGGAAAAAAGTCCATTGTCAGCACGTAGAAGGGCGGTAACCGGAAAAGAGGAGTAGGGGATGACACACCTTTCCGTCAGTTCCATCAATCTGGCAATATCCATCACAGATTCATTGGACTGGAACAGCTTCTCACCATATTCACCTACTGGTTTCTGGCGCGAGGAACACTGGAGATCGTAAATGTCGCACCAGTAGCGTACCATATGGTTGTTACAGGGATCTCTTTCCCCCGCAATGTTTGCTGAGCTACGGTCTGAGCGTTTTTGATTCCTCTTACTCAACTCCCTTGTTGTATCTCTGCCGCTGCTTTTTTTATTCCGAGATGGCGGAAATATGAGGCTGCGAGGAGTATCCCCTTCACTGAGACAGGAAAAAACAGCCGCCTGCACGGCGTCAACGGATAGTGGAAAGGATACATTTTCAACTCTCGTTCCGGGATACAGGATTCCGGAAAGCCCGCGGACAAGGCAGATCTCGTCCATGCCCGAATAAGGTGCATAGCATCGCGATTCAAGAACTTGCCAGGTAATGTTTTTCATAGGCTATCCATTTTATCGATAGACAGGTACAGGCCGTCACCTATGGTATAAAGCGGTGGTATGGAGACCTGCAGACGTCCGTTGATTGATGCACGTCCCATTAATGCATTTGATACGGCTCTCTGTTGTCTGAGGTGCGGTGACCAACCCAGGAGATGCACATCTGCTTCTGTCATATTGAGGATGGCGTAGGGTGTTCCAAGCGATACGGCCACAACCGGCCGGCCCTCTTGCAGGATGTGTTCCATGAAAGGTGATATGGTATCATCAAGGCTTATGTCTTCGGCTGTCCGGATCGCAATATGTGAAACGGCAATCAGAAGATCCGCAGAGTTTATGGCATCGAGAGCAAGCAGACTGTCACGTTCACACTGACCGGCATACACGGTCACACTATGAACCTGCCCGAAATGCCCGTCAAGTAATCGGGATATGTGATCATCCGGTTGTCTTCTTCCATCTGTGATGTTTACAATGCTGATCGACTCAAAGCGACTGTTGTCCAGAGGCAAAAGCCGGTCCCCGTTTCTCAGCAGGGTAATGGATTTTTCGGCAATATGGTCAGCGACAAGCCGATGTTCCCTGGTGTTGACGCTTTCCGGCAACTGGCCGATATCCACCATCTGCATATTCCGGAAGAGTCCATACCTGAACTTTTCCTTCAGGATCCGGCGCACAGACTCGTCTATTCGGTCTTCCGTTATCTCACCGGAAAGCACTGCAAGCTGCACCGCATCCATGGCTTCTGTCAGATTGGCAGGCAGCAGGATCTGGTCAACTCCGGCTTTAACAGCGAGAACGGCAGCGTCGCCGGCATCGAAAAAGTTGCGGATGCCCCGCATGCCCATTCCGTCGGTAACGATCAGACCATCGAAAGCGAGCGTATCGCGCAGCAGGGCCTGTGTGATGTAGGGATCCAGGGTTCCGGGGTGTCCGGCATTTCGTGCTATTTCAGGAAGAGCAACGTGTGCCGTCATTACGCTCGGAAGGCCTGCTTTTATCGCCTTTCGGAACGGTATCAGTTCCAGTGTTTCAAGCCGGTAGTAATCAAAGGGCAGGACAGGCAGGTCCAGATGTGAGTCTACGTCCGTATCTCCATGGCCGGGAAAGTGTTTTGCAGTGGACATGACACCGGCATCCCGGGCGCCTTCCATGAAAGCGATGCCGTACCTGGCAACCGTATCCGGATGCTCGGAATAGGATCTGACATTGATCACCGGATTCAGCGGATTGTTATTCACATCCAGAACCGGTGCGTATATCTGATGGATGCCCAGCGATGAGGCCTCAACGGCAGTGATGTAGCCTTTCTGATAGGCAAAATGGGGATTCCCTGTGGCTGCGACACCCATAGCAGGGGTGAAGTAGGTGGCCTGTGGAATTCTCATGGCAGCGCCGAACTCCATATCCTGACTAACCCAGAGTGGAATCCGGGTTTTCTGCTGGAGACGGTTTGTGACTATGGCCTGATCGTAGATGTTACCGCTGAAAAACATAACGCCGCCGACTTCGTCATCCACAACAGCTTTTTTCATACGTTGCCAGGCGGGGTCGTCGGCTGAATAAAAGCCACCCCGTGCAGCAACGATAAACATCTGGGCAATTTTCTGCCGCAGGGTCATCTCTGCCATCAGTTCTTCAAGGTGTGCCGGTTCTTCCGGCAACAGAGATGGGCGCTCTGCATTGTCAAGTTCTTCATATGCTGGATCCCCCGCCAGCGTGGCAGGTGATCCACAAGAAACCAGTGCATATACACTGAAAAACAAAAAAACAATTACAATGGAGAACACGGGTAATTGTCTCTCCAATAGTCCCCTGGTCATGGTATAAATCTTTGAGTGTTTTGGATGTCAGGTGTCTGGTACGGTGAAAGCGGCACGGGTTGCTTCAATGTCCCCTGATTCCACAATTTGAACTGGTCTGAGAAATATCCTGAAAACAGGTTGCCGGACTGACCGGTACTTAACACAGAATGAAAACTTTGCTCCGGCTGCACCACCATAACGCCTTTCATGGTAGTACCTGCGGCTTTTGAGATTGCCCGACTGTTGTGTATGGAATGCACGGCTTTGGTGGAGTGAGGTGCCCCTGAAACGATTATTCCCTCTGGCTGAAACAGGTTTCTTTCCGCCATCCGGGCTGATCTGCTTTTTTTCCTCGTCTCATCAAAAAGCAAGGGGAGAAAGGAGCCACGAACAACTCTGTTCCACTGCCAGGCATGCGGCTCATTACCATAGTTTGATGCCAGATATTCAAGTGTTTCGCGCATGCTGACAGAAATCCACTCGCGATGGGAGTATGGGTGGCTTGCAGGCCATCTTTCGGGATGAATGAGCAGCTGGTAAACTGCAGAATAGAGTATGTTGGGGGTTTTAAAGAGCATATTGATCTCACGATCCTCTAACCAATGGCGGTAGAGATTTCTTGAGGCGTTTTTTTGAAAGAGCTGGAAAATAGTGGCCGCTGTTTCATGCGGGTCAAATTTATAGTTCCAGTTTCTCAGATAGGGTATGGCGAGTTCAAGTAGCGGATCGGTGTCGTTGCCGGAGTGGGTATCTTCCAGTAACGAGAGGATAACAGGCGTCAGTTCCGCCGCATATGATGAGTATGTGTCGCTTAACCAGCCTCCGATGACCACTGAGGATATCTGATCCCGAGGTGTATTTTCGAAATGCTGCAAAATCCTTTGTGACCTGTCCCAGGGTGGGGCAAACACGGACTTTCCGACTGAGCCCGTATATGCAGCAACAGGCTGCTCGATAAATGCGACCGGATTACCGGCTGGATGGTGTTGATGAGACAGAATGGCAGAAGCGGGAACGGTCACAAGCGAAGCATTGCTTTCACCCGTTTCATTTATCCGGAAGGGTTGGGAGTCCGTGACCAGCCTTCCACCTGTGATTCGGCCGGTTTGTCCGTCCGTTGTAGTATAAAGAATCTGAACCGGAGGTGTGGAAAGTGACTCTGCAATTTGTTGCAGTTGCTGCGGTCCGGAAACGTTCCTAATGCCAAAAAGGCCTACAATATCTTCTGTTCGAACAGGAACAGGCCACTCAAAGGCAAGGTATCGATTATGTTGCTCTGAAACGGCTACGACTGGTCTGTGATCAGCTTTTTTGGTCACAATCATCATCTCACCCCCATGCCGTTGCTGTAAAATGTGGCGTGAAAGAGTGAGTTCCGGATTCAGACGGTCCTGAATGCCGGGATCATTTTCCCAATCCACGGGAAGCGATGGCTTGTCACGGAACAGCTCCCCGGTAAAAAAGTAGCCGTGATCTGAAACCAATGGCAATATCTTCCAGGCGAGATGCTCATTTTGTCCACCGATAAACACCGGCAAACCCGGTAATGTTATTCCGTATTGCCATTCGTTCTGCATTTCCAGTATCATTTCATAGCCTTTATCAGGGAGAGTCAACAGTGATTCCCTGGTATAGCCAAGAATGCCGAATGGTTCGGGCCCGCTTCCGGCAAAAGCCGCTCCGGTACCTGCAAGTCCGCTTTGTGGCGGAGAAACGGGCTCTGTTAAGCGGTAAAACTCATTCAGAAGCATGAAGTAAGCGTCTTTTTCGATGGATGGCCTACCGGATCCCCATAGAAGTTCTTTGGAGCTGTTTACTCCGGTGAGCGCACGAATTGTAGCGTTGTTCTCGATGTAATCAAGATAGGCCAATGAAGGTTTTGCCCAAAACGACTGTTGCTGTTCCCAGCTCCACAGGATCAATACACCAATGGAATGCCAGGGATCCCATGTTACAGGACGCACATCGCTCAGTGAAAACTCGGGTGGTAAATGCCTGTGATGCATTTCGATGAAGCCATTGACCCCCCTGGCATAGGCATCCAGTAAATCTTTCTCCGGCTGAGGCAATTTCTGATATACTTCCCTGGCCATGGTGCCGAACGACATTGTGAGGAAAAAACGATCGGTATCTGCCATGGTTTCCGATATTTCCCTGGAGTGCAGTCCCTCGAGTTTGTATTGCATCCTGGTCATCTGCCAGAGCCGGTCACGCGCATGCAGATACCCCATGGCAGCAAACAAGTCCTCCTGATTATTTGCCCTGATCCTGGGTACCTGATGAGAGTGCCATTCGACTGTCACTTCACCTTTCAGCGTGCTAAGCGTTACGGCATCGTCCTGAGATGGCACAACACGATAGAATGTCCAGTAAACGGACAGTCCCGAGATCACCACAATGAGCACGATAAAAAGGATCACAATTCTGACAGTGGAATGCTGTGATGGCCATTTCATGTGTTTAAAA
>SKYY01000091.1 GCA_007127665.1 Balneolales bacterium
ACCACGGAACGTCAGCTCGATCCAAAAATCCGTAATATCACCGACGTTATCAGTGATTTCTACCTCGCCGGACTTGCCGTGCGCGATTCGCTCGGCATGAGGGAAACGGTGGATTTTTGGGAATACGCTTATTTGGAAGGGTGGATGAAAGCCTTCCCGGACCCTCGAATCGGATTCCGGTTTGTGGAGTTTGTCGTGGCAAAGGGTGATACCGGCCGTTATACCCTGGCAACGCAAATGTACTTCTGGGGGTTGAAAGCCGGTTTTGAAGAAAAATATACCGATGCCATCCAGCTGGAAATGAAAATGATGGAACCGTTGCTCGAACGTCATGTTTTCCGGCAGTGGAACCGGTACTTCACAGAACGTGACCCCCGGCTTCTGCGCGAAATCAGGGATTACTGGATCCGCCATGATATCCTGCCTTCCACCCGGCGGAATGAGCGCCTGATTGAGCATTGGCAGCGAATCCACTACTCCAGAAACCACTTTACCAATGACACCAGCACCATTTACGGTGCGGACGCGCGTTCCGAGATCTATGTCCGATTGGGTCCGCCGGACCGGCAGCGCTCCGGTACCCTGCCCTTCAATACGGGTGAAATCCGGGGCAGACTGCACGATCTGGTAGAGGCCGGATACATACCCATGAGCCAGACCTACACCCTGCAAAGCAGCATCATGAGGGGCTATATCCCGGGCCGATATGATTTCTGGCGCTATGACAATGTTTCGCCGGAGGGTCCGGTTATTTACCTCTTCGGGCGTCCGGGCCAGGAGAACCGGTACCGTTTGATGGATAGTCTTGATGATTTTATTACCGGCAGCAACTTTCGTCAAGTCGTACTGGGCAGGCGCGGCACAAGGTCGGCATTCCGCGCCGGCTACTTCCTGCAGCTGATGCTCTACAATGAGGCCGCAACCATTGATCACTATTTTGGAACCCGACTGGTGGAATATGAGCGGGTCTGGAACGAAGCGGTTTTCCGCCGCAGTGCGGATGCGCGGATGATCGGTGAGAGGAACTCCCCGCAGTTGGCGGCCCATGACATGAAACAGATCCAGATCAGGGCGCCGCTCGCACAAAGCAGTTTTGAGCGAGATCTCGCAGGGTACCCCATTTACACCCGTCAATACCGCTTCCTGGACCATGAAAAAGGCCCTGTCACCTTCATTCTGGTGCAGCCATCGGAGATATTTGAAAGGGTGATTGGCAGGCTGGACGACCACATTGTCAGGGAATATGATTCATTTCTGCTCCGCCAGGGGATTATTGTGTATCAGAACGGTGAAAAAACAAGCCGGCATACCGACGAACATGTAGCTGGCCGAAACGATCCGGTATTCAGATCGGGGCGCTTTTTCAGTTACGGGACCATTCCTGTACCTGACAGTGAAACCCGTTTTCATCTTTTCTCCGAACTGTATGTCAGTCCCGACGCGGAACTGTCCGAATACATGCCGAACGGACTTGTGGCATTGACTACGGAATGGAAAGAAGCCGGGGAGCCGATTGCGGATCTTGGGGAGCTTCAGCTCAGTGACCTGGTCCTTGGCACAAGCGGTACGGAAACCATTACCATCCGCTCGGCCGAGATGGGCGTGCTCAATAATTACCGGATACCGGCAGAGGAAGACCTGCAGGTCTATTTCGAGATCTACAATCTGAACGCCGACGAAGCCGGGGAGCACCGTTACACCATTACCTATCGTCTCCGTCCACAGCAACGAAGGGGGCTTTTCCGGCGCCGTGCACCCGAAGTATCCCTTTCCTGGGAGGCCGCTTCCAGGCAGCCGGCGGACTATCAGTTCTTTGAAGTGGATCTTTCCCATGTGGGATCCGGCAGACACCGTTTGCATATCAGCGTGGAAGATGGCATGACCGGTCAGAAAGAAGAACGATACATGGAACTTTATCTGGAAGGGGGGGATTAGAAGATTAGTTGTCCGGAATACCATTTTTCCGGAGATGATCGTTGTCACTTATCCGTTGTAACCACAGAGTAATCCGCAATGCAATGATGGCAGCTTTCCCAATGCATTGTTATCTTTATCAATATAGCCCGGCAACAGGGCAAAACCGATGATACGAAACCGACTACTTATTATCCCCGGCGTAATCACGCTCATGTTCTTTATGGCGTGTTCCAGGGCGTTTGATCCGGATATACGAACCGGATCCCATCCGCATCTTACGGATGGCCTGCCCGAGGTCATGATATCTGCCATTGCATTTCTCGATGAGCAGGATCAGCCGGTGATTGATGTTGACGTGGACATTGTCTATGGCAGCCTCATCTACCGGGAACAGGACGGTGTTTTCAGGTCCAGCGTAACCATCCAAACCGATGTGCTCCGGGTTATTGATGCCTCGGAGGAAGAGTATGCCAGGGTGGAGAGCTTGCGGGAAGTAGTTGAGGTATCTGAACGAAACGCTTCCATCACCGACAGCGGTGACATGTTTGCCCACAGGGAACGCATTGCGGTCAGTCCCGGGAAATACCTTGTCATTGTACAGGTTACCGACGGCAATTCGGACAAATCATCGCGCAGAAGAGCCAATGTAACAGTATTTGAACCGGATAGCAGCGAACCCAACCTGACCCACATCAAGGTGCTGGGACCCGACAGGGAAGATCGCACGCGGGAATTCCCCCTGACTACCTACACCATACCCGGTACCGTAGATACCATGACTTTCGAATTCCAGGTCATACGGCCTGCGGAATCGGCACCCCTTGCAGTGCGAATGCGGTTGCTCGAGATCGAATCGGATACGACGCCGCCAAGGCCCATGGCGGGTGTGACGCCCACCACCGGATCGCTCGCATACCGCGGAATCAACTACAACAGCATAGAAACCCTGGAAAGCCAGGAGCGCATCCTTGAGCAGGAGACAGGAACCATAACCATAGAATACCGCACGGCCCGTCCGCCGCGAGGGGCATACCGTTTTGAAGTGGAAGTGGTGGATGACGGCGGCCGCGGTGAGGTACTGCTCTACAAGGCAAGGGACTTCAGTTCCATGAGCAATAACTTCCCGAATCTGATCAGCTCCAGGGAGCTTGCCAAACCTCTGGTATACCTGATGCGCAGAAGCGAATACCGGGATCTCATGGCTATTGAGGACAGGGATTCGCTCAAACATGCCATTGACCGCTTCTGGCTCTCAAATATCGGGGATAAAGAGCAGGCGAGCAGGGTTATCCGCAAATATTACGAAAGGGTGGAGGAGGCGAACAAGCAGTTTTCCAACTTCAAGGAGGGGTGGATGACGGATATGGGCATGGTTTACGTGCTGTTCGGTCCGCCATGGTATGTGGAACGTTCACTGGATACGATGGTCTGGATTTACGGGTACAACCGGTCCGATCCGCGCAGGGTCTTCTATTTCCGCAGGACCAGGGTGGCCAGCGACACCCGTCCGTTCGAACATTATATTCTTCAGAGACACAGTGCGTACCACAGTGTGGAATACGAGCAGATCCAGAGATGGCTCACCGGAACTATTTTGACCAGGCCCATCTAAGACCCCGTCATGTTTTTTCGCTGGCTGCAAAAGGGCTTACAGCACGGGCTGAGGGAAGCTCAGAAACCCTTTACAATTGTCAGAAAATGTTGATTATTCAAAAAAAAACTTGCTTTATTTTTTTTAAACACTAATCTTTAGTTGAAATATGGGCTTTAGCAGCTAATTGTATTTTGCAATAGCTGGTTGCTTTCTGCCCATAAGTTACTAATAAGTGCAATGTTGCATTTATTATTTCGGTTACTGAAAACGGGTTTTGGGTTAATAGAATCAACGTGGTCATTTCTCTCGCGTGTTATTTCAAGCGATCGGTCCATTGAATCAACAATCCGGAACCCGCCGTCATCAACAAATAAATTTGAGGTCATATATGTTCAGAAAGGTACTATCGCTGGCTGTTTTTGTAGCCATCATCATACCGACATCTGTACTTGCTCAGGTTGGGACCCTTACGGGAGTCATCACTGATCAGACCACCGGTGAAGAACTGGCCGGTGCTACGGTGTTTATCGTGGAGTTGGAAATGGGAACGGCAACTGGACTTAATGGAGAGTACTCGTTGCCTAATATCCCTGTAGGTGACTACACAGCCAATATAACTTACGTGGGTTACGAGCCCATCCGCCGAAACATTACTATTACGGCAGGCGTTAACGAAATGAATTTCGCTATGCGCTCCGAACTGCTCCGGCTGGAAGAGATGATCGTGACCGGCTATGGAGTTACGCAAAAACGGGAAGTTACCGGCTCCATTGCAAGTATACCCGCAAGGGAGATACAGGATGTCACATTGCAAAATCCGGAATCCCTGCTTCAGGGACGTGCTGCCGGTGTAACGGTGACCGCAACTTCGGGTAACCCGGGTGGTGCATTTTATGTCAATATCCGCGGACAGGGCTCAATCAATGCTGCCACTCAGCCGCTCTATATTATTGACGGTGTGCAGATTTCGTTTTCGCAGCTCTCAGGACAGACTTCTACCTCTCCAATGAACAACCTCAATCCGAGTGACATTGAATCCATTGAGGTACTCAAGGACGCCTCTGCTGCCGCCATTTACGGTGCACAGGCTGCCGCCGGTGTTGTGATCATCACGACAAGGCGCGGTCAGCGCGGACCCACCCAGGTAACCGCCCGGGCAGAAACCGGTGTCCGTACCCTGGCCAGGAATGTGAACTATATTACCTCAGACCAGTATCTCGATTATCTGGCGGAAGGTCTTGAGTACAACTTCCCGGGTGCTTTGCCGGATATGGATGCCTACAGACTTAACCGTCGCAACTCCATGCTCGACTTCTTCGGTTCCCCGGACTGGACGGCAGCCGACCGGAATGCATACAGTGCTGCACGTGCCCAGGGACTCAGTATCGCACAAGCACTTGATGCCACTGGTGTATCCACACAGCTTGCCAATACCGATTGGCAGGATTTCATCTTCTCTGACGGTGTAACCCAGCGATATACCGTGTCCGCTTCTGGTGGGGACGCTTCAACTACGTTCTTCATCTCCGGTGGTTACGAAGATACGGAAGGTACGGCCTTCAACAGTGATTTCACCCGCCTGAACCTTCGTACCAACTTTGACCATCAGGTCTCGGACAGGGTTCGTGCCTCGGTTACCAGCAACATTTCGCGACAGACCCAGTTTGGCGTTTGTCAGGATGGTAACTTTATCAACTGTCCGCCTTCGCAGGCCATGTTTGAAAGCAACATGAGCTTCCCGTTTGATGCCGATGGCGAGTACAACCCCTGGACCCGGTTTGGGCTGCAAAACAACCCTGCGGTTATCCGGGACGAAGTGGAAAGACAGGTTTCTGTGACTCAAATTCTTGCCAACCTGAATCTGGTCTATGAAGCTACCGACTGGTTGTCATTCAGTGGTTTGGCCGGTGTCGACTACCGGAATACCAATGACGAGCGATATGATTCCGCTATTGCCAGGCCTGCAGAGGGCGGTTGGCTCCTGTTCTGGAACCGAAACGTTCAGAACAGCAACCTGAACCTGGTTGCAAATGCGGCACATACCTTCAACGATGTGCACAATTTCAGCGGCTTGCTTGGTACGGAGTACAGAAGGAACTACTCTGAATTTGTTCGAGCAGACGGGGAAGGCTTTACGGCACCTTTCTTCAGGGTACTTAACGCCACAGGGCGTCCCACAACGGCATCCGGAAGCAATACCGAATGGCGTGTGGGCAGTTACTTTGCCAACGCAAGGTACAACTATAACGAAAGATACTACCTGTCGGTTATTGCCCGTTACGACGGTCATTCCCGCTTTGGCGCCGATACCCGCTGGGGATTCTTCCCGTCCTTCTCCGGTATGTGGAGAATCAGTCAGGAAGACTTTTTTGATGTAGACTTTATCGATGACCTGAGACTTCGCGCCGGTTACGGAATCACGGGTAACTCCGCGATCGGAAACTTCGCGGCACGAGGCTTGTTCGGTACCGGTGGTTTGTATCAGGGATTAGGCGGCCTTCGCTATGCACAGCTTGCCAACGCAAACCTGGGATGGGAGGAAGCCAGAGAGATCAATATCGGTCTCGACTTTGAGCTTTTTGCCGGAAGACTCACCGGTGCGGTCGATGTCTACAGGAAAGATAACGACCAACTGCTCTTTGCACGTCCCCTGCCCACTGATTCCGGATTCAGCTCCATTACCGAAAATATCGGTAAGGTAAGGAACGAGGGTATTGAGTTCGAATTAAGGTCCGTTAATGTCAGCCGTGGCGGATTCCTCTGGAGTTCCCGATTCAACATTGCTTTCATTGACAATGAAATCCTTGAACTGCCTGACGGAGTCGACATTGATGCCGATGATGTCTGGGAAGCACTGAAAATAGGAAAGCCTATCGGATTGCTGCAGGTTCCGCGCTGGGCGGGTGTAAACCCGGCTGACGGACGACCCATGTGGTATGATGCCGACGGCAATATCACCTACTTCCCCAACCAGGAAAGAGATGCCATCGAGTATAAGGATGGTGTCGCCAATGTTATTGGTGGTTTTGGCAACACGCTTACCTACAGAGGGATCTCGCTGGATGCATTTTTCGAGTTCAGCTTTGGCCAATGGGCATTTTCAGGAACGGACTTCTACTTTACCCGTACCCCCGACTTCCTCATGAACATGCATGAAGAAGTGCTGGACCGCTGGAGAGAGCCCGGTGATATGACACACTACCCGAGAGCCATTCTTGCCGGGACGGATTACCCCGAAACGGCGAACTATCGTGTACAAGCCGGAACACATGCTGTTTACAACGCCAGCTACATCCGTCTGAAGAACATTTCCCTTGGTTACAGCCTGCCCAGCCGCTGGTTGGCCGGAACGGGCATTTCCAATGTGCAGATCTTCGCTTCAGGTATCAACCTGCTCACATGGACAGCATGGCCCTGGTATGATCCGGAAGTTGCGTTTAACACGCAGGATATCTGGAGAAACTTCACGGCGGCATCCTATCCGACAGAAAGACAATTCAACGCTGGAATTGAACTCCGGTTTTAATTAACAACAGAAAACAGGTTTACAATGAAAAAGTTTAACTTAACCAAGTTCGCTGTTATTACATTTCTGCTGGTTTCATTTACCGGCTGTAATGACATTCTGGACAGCGTGGAACCGGCTACCTCGGTCTCTCTTGAAGAAGCTCTTTCTTCGGCCGAGGGTGTCGCGGCACTACGTATTTCCATGTATTCGAAAATGCGTGAAAGCGGTGCCTACACCACACAGTATTTTGTGGGCCCCAGTGCTTTTACGGATGAAACCAGGGTAAGACCCGGTGCGACCCGCTATCAGGCCCTGAACGTGGCAACGGGTACCGAGGGTACCGTGCACCTTGGCAACTGGGGTGGTTCCTATAACATCATACAGGATGCCAATATACTCATTGGTGGTATTGAAGAAGGTGTGGTGCCCCAGGCTCAACTTGACAGGTTCCGGGGTGAAGCATATGCTTTGCGTGCTTTTGCGTATCATAACCTGGTACGTGTGTACGGATATGATCCCGGTAATTTCAGTCAGGGGTCCGAAGCCAACTGGACGGAAGGCGTTATTCTCAGGACAGAACCGGTTTTGGACCTGGCTGATGCCGATCTCAGACCGAGAAGTTCAGTCAACGATGTATACACGCAAATCTTCAGCGATCTCGAAGAGGCAGCACGTCTTCTTGAGGGCGTGAATGCTGACAATTCCTTTGTCACGGAAGCGTTTATCCATGGCATCGCCGCGCGTGCGCATCTGTATGCCGGCAATTGGGGAGAAGCGTCTGCTGCTGCCCAGAGAGCCATTAACAACTTCCCCGGATCCCTGGAAACAACGGCTGATGGTGTTGCCAGCATGTTCCATGAATTTGATGGTGGACATCCGGAAGCACTTTTCAGACTTATTGTGAATCCGGATACCGAAGGGACAACTGCCGGTGGCTCATTTATCAACGAAGGCCCTGCTGCTTATACTTCGGATCAATGGATATCTCAGCTTCCTACACAATTCCTGATCGACAAGTATGAAGACGAGGATTACCGGCTCGGTTGGTATATGGACTGTGCTGCAGCCCAGAGGACGGGCCCTGCACCGTCAAGCTGTGACGCCATTAATGACGGAGGATTCTCCATCATCAAATTCAATGGTGTCAGAGGCAATACCGTAGATGACATGCCCTATATGCGCCTGGCCGAAATGTACCTGATCTGGGCAGAAGCTGCCGCAAAAGCCGCTAATGATCCGAATGCCGGTGTCGCCGCCCTCGAGACTTTGAGGAATGCAAGAAATGCCGGTCCGGTTCCTGCTGAGGCATTGGCCAATATGACAGCTTTTGAAGATATGATCCTGGATGAAAGGATGAGAGAACTTGCAGTTGAAGGTCACAGGTTCTTTGACCTGAAGCGCTTGGGACGTGACATCAGGAACCCTGATGGATCGATCAAAATGAGGGCTGACTCCTACAGGATTCTTGCTCCTATCCCTATCGCTCTCAGAAACGTGAACCCCCTGCTGGTTAACAACCCGGGATATTAAGCAGATATTTTATCTGTTTACGAACCTATCAGGAATCTCTAAATACATTATCCAATGAAGATCAAAATAC
Source organism: Balneolales bacterium (assembly GCA_007127665.1). Taxonomy (GTDB): domain Bacteria; phylum Bacteroidota; class Rhodothermia; order Balneolales; family Natronogracilivirgulaceae; genus SKNL01. The sequence continues at coordinate 8,620 of SKYY01000091.1, forward strand.
TCATATTAGCTATACTGCCACTTTTGTTGGTCGGATGCGACATCTTTGACGAAGGTGATACCAGAAAAACCTACGATGGCCCAACCGTACTCGGCTTCTTCCCGCTCCAGCAGGAAGTTCCGCTTGGTGCCGGTGTGGCTGCCGTAGAAGTGCAACTGATCGGCGAACAGCGTGATCAGGCTCTGCCCGTCAATTTCGAAGTTGACGGCGGATCAACGGCTCAGGCCGGTGTCCACTATAACGTGGCCACCGCTTCACCTGTCAGCATTGAAGCCGGTACAAGTACTGTCAATGTTGTGATCCAGTTGATTGGCGGAAGCCTTGAAGCCGGAGAAGAAGTGCGCCTGACCCTGAATCTGCTTGGCGGTGGTGACGGAGTGGAAGCTTCTGCCAACCTTGCCAGTTCAACTATCTTTATTC
>SKYY01000044.1 GCA_007127665.1 Balneolales bacterium
CCGGGTATCGTGCATGTCAAGATGGTGATCAAGGATGAGAAAGTGAACCTGATCCAGATTGCCGGAGAAGCTGTATCGGTTATTGAAGGGAACATCCGGCTCCGAGGTGATTCCGCTACACGTTTCTGAGTTTTCTGGGTTCCCGGACTTCTGAGTTTCCGGGTTTCTGTGTTTCCTGGATCCTGAGTTTCCGGGGTTCTAAGTTTCCGGGGTTCCCGGGTCAACCGGCTATTTCAGTTACCCGCATTTCCGAATTTCCCTAATCTGATCTGAAAACACGATCATCTCTGATCATATAGAGGCACCATGACGATTGCACCGGAGTTTGAAGAGCGCTGGAACCGCTTGAAAGGAGAAGGCCGTCCAGGATTGACCGAAGCGCTCTCCATTCAGATTACTGACCTTCAACGCGGCTCCGTAAAAGCGACCATGCCAGTAACGGATTCGGTGAAACAGCCATTTGGCCTGCTTCACGGAGGCGCATCGGTTGCCCTTGCCGAGACTGTGGCCTCCCTGGGAAGCGTGATGCTCATTGACCCGGACACAGAAATTGCTGCCGGGGCGGAAATCAATGCCAATCACCTTATTCCGGTCAAAAGCGGCTCCGTTCATGCCACAGCCACAGCCGTACACCTGGGAAGAAGCCTGCATGTATGGGAAATACGCATTACCGACGACAGAGACAGGCTAGTCTGTATTTCACGATGCACCGTGGCGGTACAAACCTTGCCTCAATCCCGTGAACGATAAGCTTTCGTAACCCGGCCTGACAGCGAATCAAATACTGAGTACATCACCGGCACAATGACCAGTGTCAGAAACGTGGCAAACATGAGTCCGCTTATGATGGTAATGCCCATCGGTCCCCAGAATTGTGTGCTCTCCGTTCCAAGTTGAAAAGCGGGATCAAAATCGGTCAACAGCCCGATATAATCAATATCAATCCCGAATGTGAGCGGGATAAGTCCAAGAATCGTAGTCAGTGCCGTAAGCAGGACCGGACGCAGTCGAATGGAACCCGCCTCGATAATCGCCTGCATACGCGGCATCCCTTTATCCATCAGCTGTTTGATATACTCGACAAGAACGATGTTGTTGATACAAACGATGCCGGCAAGACTGATTACCCCCACGAACACCATCACACTGAACTCCGTACGCGTAACAATCAGGCCAAGTATCACACCAAGCAGGCTCAGCCCTACAGCGATGACTATGATAAAAGGAATGATGAGACTATTGAACTTCGCCAGCAGAACGAGAAAAATGAGTACAAAACTGATAACCAGTGCCATCGTAAGGAAACTGAAACTCTCTTCCTGATCTTCGCTCTCCCCGGTATATTTCATGGTGTATCCCGATGGCAAAGCCGCGCGGTATTCATCCAGGTAATCCTGAACCTGCATCAAAACCTGCGGGCCACTGAAACCCGGACCGGCATCACCCTCTACTATAGCAGTCCGGAGCAAATCCAGCCTGGTTATACGGCCGGGACCAATCCCTTCTTCAAAGTCGGCAACCGATACGAGAGGAATCTGACGTCCCATCTGACTGACAGTCAGATCACGCAATTTATCCAGATCGTCACGGTCTTCCTCGCGCAGACGTACCACAATATCGTACTCGTCTTCACCGTCCCTGAAAGTGCTTGCCTCAAGGCCATTGACTGCAATGCGCACCGTCTGGGCGATATCAGACAGCGTCAGCCCGAACTTCCTGGCCTTTTCATGGTCAATACGGATGCTGTACTCCGGCAGACCCCCACTGACATTGTCACGCACATCCACCAGTCCGGGAATGCGTCCGGCAAACTGCGCCTCGCGAAGCTTCTGGCTTACCTCAAGAGTCATCCGTTCCACCTCCTCAAAATCAGGTCCGGAAATCTCTATATTGACCGGGGCACCTGTCGGGGGACCGATTTCCTGGCCCTGTACCTGTATGAGGGCATCCGGGATCTCTCCTATGGCATCACGAACTTTGGCCATGGTGACACTGCTGGATTCTTTTCTGTCAGCAAAATCAACCATATTAAGTGAAATGCGGGCTCGTTCGGCACTGGGCACGCCGGCGCCAAAACCGCCGGTAGCGGCAATCCCGACATTCACCTGTATGTTTTCTATGCTTTCCTTCGTTTCGGGACTATCCTGCAGAAGAGCGTCCAGACGGTGCTGAATTTCACGCACCATTTCGTTTGTGGCATCGACATTCATCCCGAGAGGCCCTTCGATGTTGATATCTATCCGGTTTGGATCGGTGTCCGGGAAAAAGTTGAGGCCGGGTGGTATAACATTGAACACGATAATGATAGCAAAAAGAGCACCAAAAATGGAGTTCAGCAGCCGGGCCCGGTTATCGGAAAGGATGATTGGCGATCTGCGTTTCCGGAACATCCCCAGAAAACCGACCAATGTAACAACCAAAGGGATACTCAGGACCGAGAAAATGATTTGTGCATTAAGATCGGCACCGCGGTACCAGAATCCCAGTAGTGTGAGCAGGAATACGACAGCCACAACAACACCACCTATGACACTGCGCAAGCCGCCAAGAAAGACGGATTCAATAGTATGTATGATGATTCCAAGAATACCGATACCAAGAGAAAGCACGCCAAGCAGCAGAATAGGGGCAGTGGCGGCCGGCAGTGTGACCGGGCCAAAATGGACTACCGGCTCCGACAGAAAAGCGGACAGAACCCCACCAATCAGCAGAAGTAAAAAACCAATGGTGAATGCCGAAAGGCTGAACATGTTTCTCCAATAGGCACGACGGACCTTGTAATTGCGCTGCAACATCCATCCGAGAAAAGATTTATACCCTTCAATAAACTCCGGCAGAATCTTTCCGGTGAAAACCAGACTTAACGGTTTAACGATAAACCGATAGGTGATTACAAAAAAGAGTACGATGAGTACCAGGACCACCAGGGTAATGTAGTTGTTGATCCCGATTACGGCTGCGGCAATGATAACAGCCGCCAGTATGGTCCCTTTCATGAGCCCGCTCTTTTCCTGTTTTTTCTCCGTGCTGAGCCTCACAAAAAAGCCGGTCAGGGACGGATAGATCACCAGTGCAATAAAAAGCGAACTCAGCAGCACGATGATCAGGGTCATTGGCAGATACCCCATGAATTTTCCGATAATCCCCGGCCAGAAAAGCAGAGGGAGGAAAGCGGCAACAAGTGTGGCAGTGGAAGCCAAAAGAGCATACCCCACTTCATTGGCACCCAGACGGGCCGCTTCAAAACGCTCATAACCCTGCTCCCTGAACCGATAGATGTTCTCGACAATAACCACGGAATTATCCACCAGAAGCCCCAGAGCAATGATCAGACTGAACAGGATTACGAAGTTGATAGTGAGTCCCATGACCGTCATTACCAGAAAGCCGGTGAATATGGCCAGAGGAACCGCTGTACCTACCAGCAAGGCATTCCGGATACCAAGGAAGAAAACCAGCACCAGTACCACGAAAAGCATACCGCTGATGATACTGTTTTCAAGATCCGCTATAAGGTTTCTGATCTCATCGCTGGCATCATTGGTCAGTACAATCTGCGTACCGGCAGGAAAACCAAAGTCCGCCAGCACCTTGTTAACCTCTTCGGATATTTCAAGGATATTGGATCCTGAGCGCTGCTTGATGTCCAGGCTCACCACCGGGTTCTCACGGACCTCCTCAACCGGAATGGGAATCAGCTCTCCATTATTCTCCTCAATACGGTAAGCTGTGAGCCGGGCGTAGCTTTCCCTGTCTTTGAAACCGTAAACCACCTCGGCTACGTCACGGACATAGACCAGACCCAGAGGTGTCGGACCACCATTGCCATTGCCACCGCCACCGCCACCTCCGCCACCAGCCGGTGGTGCAAAAATGACAAGATCTTCAATTTCATTGGGATGCTGAAACTCCCCGGTAATGCGAAGCAGATACGACATGCGGTCCACATCCACATTCCCGCCGGGGATGGTCAGGTTTTGTGACTGAATGGCACCAATGATCTGCTGAAATGAGATATTGTAGCCCTTCATGGCGTTCAGGTCTACGTTCACCTGCACTTCGCGCTCCAGGCCTCCGATAACATCCACCTCGCGCACACCCGGTATGGTCTCAAGCGCATCCTCCAGACGCTCGGCAATCTGGGTCAGCTGCGCCATAGAGAAATCGGCAGCAAGGTTGACGGTCATGATAGGAAAGTCATCAATGCTGAACTCCGTTATGATCGGTTCCTCAGCATCGGACGGCAGCTCGGCCCGGGCCAGGTCAACCTGCTCCCGGACCCGCTGGCTGGCAACGATATTTTCAACGGCCAGATCAAACTCAACGACGATGCTGCTGAAGCTTTCAAAGGTGGTAGACCTGATTTCGCTGACACCCTCAATACCCTGCAACTCCCTCTCAAGCGGCTGCGTCACCAGAGACTCCATGTCCGCCGGCCCGATCCCCGGATAGATCGTTGTAATGATGAACAAAGGAATGTCTATGGACGGAGCCGATTCTTTGGGAATCGTTATATAGGAGTAAAGACCCGCAACAATCAGGATTCCCGTAACTACGAGAATCAGGGTCCTGTTTTTTATGGCTTCTTCAATTACTTTCATGGAAATGGTGCAATAATGTGCGCTGAAACAATCTGTTTAGATAACTTTGGATGCACTAAGGATGCATTTTCGTAGCAGGAAAACATCTGAGGCCCTTGCTGAAATACGGATAACCCGATATATCACTGATACCGCTCATAGCTCCTGCGGTTCTGGATCCGGACAAAATCACCGTCGCTGACATTGGTCTGGCCCGTGACAATTACTTCGTCGCCGGGCTCCAGTCCTTCCTCAATCACTATCATCGCTCCGGAGGCCGGACCTGTTTTCACTCTTCTGGCTTCTGCCTTGTAAAAATCGCCGTCACGTCTGGCCACATAAAGCTGCAATCCATCTTCATCTCTCACCAGAGCGGTTCGCGGCACAATCAGTACGTCATCCCAGACTTGCCTGGTGACAGAAAGGCTCACCACCATTTCCGGCTTAAGGAGCCCGGCTGAATTATCCATGACAATTTCCACGGGGAAGGTCCTGGTTTCAGGTACAATCAGGCTGCCGGCATACCGCACTTCGCTATCCAGTTCTTCACCACTGTAGGATCTGAGACTCACTGTTACCGGACTCCCCTCCCGGATGTCATTGATGTATCGCTCGGGAACCCCTGCATTGATGCGTACACGGTCAAGGTTTACAAGACGCAGTACCGGGATTCCGGGGTTGACCAGCTCCCCGGTGTTCACCATGCGGTCTTCAATACGCCCGCTAAAGGGCGCGGATATCCGGGAATCGCTTAACTGCTTTTCGGCCTGCTCAAGCTGTGACCTGGCCTGATCACGCTGTGTCCGGATCTGGTTGAACTGCAGCTGGCTGATGATCGAATCCTGCAGGAGCGGTTCCTGACGCCTGAGTGCATCTTCGGCAAGTTCATAATTGGCACGGGCCATCTCTAACGACGAACGCACCATGCGGTCATCCAGCATAACGAGTTCCTGTCCCTTGCTCACATGCGTGCCCCGATCCGGCATGGCCTGCACCCGTCCGGAAACCTCTGCCGAGATAATCGCATCCTCCAGTGCCTCCACGGTGCCCGTAACCCGCACCTGTTCGGCGAAGGAACGTAACTCCGTACCAAGGGTTTCCACAACCACCTCCCGTGACTGTGCATTGTTGTTCCCGTTACCGTCATTGTGCTCGCATGCCACTACAGCTACCAACAGTAATGCCGGCACTATCTTTCTCATTGCATTCATATTGTATTTCTTCAAGTCGATATTTGGTATAGTCTTCATCAATGTTATCCGGGATGGCATCCAACTGCTCAGAGACGGTTAAGGCTGGTTCCGAGCACGAGCTCAAAACGGCTGACAGCCAGCAGATAATCGTGTATGGCAGCCAGATACGATAAACGGCTCTGATCAAGCAACATGGAAGCCTGCCGCTCTTCCAGGTTTGTCCCGACTCCTTCCAGAAGACGGGTGCGTGCAAAATCATAGTTCACTTGTGCCTGTTCGATGTTGCGACGCTGACTCTCGATCCGGCGCTCGGCCGTCCTGAGATTACGTAAGGCCTGGTCTACTTCCACCCGGATGGCATCCGTGAGGTATTCATAGCGAAGTTGACTTCTTCTTGTTTCGATACGGCTCTGTTCCAGACGGGCCCTGTTCTGAAATCCGGAAAAAAGGTTCCAGCTTACATTGATACCAACCGCCACATTGGTATTCCAGTACGTGTCATGGAAAAAACCGCGGGTTTCACTGCTGAAGCGAAAAGGATTATTCGGATCGGCAGGATCCCGCATGATGACAGTCCGGTTGTCAGGTACGCGGCCTATGTAGTCCAGATTGGCAAAAGCACTTACAATCGGCCTGTATGATGATCGGTTGATACGCTCATTGATGCGATTGATTTCTATTAAACCCTCAGCCTGCTGAAGGTCGGGGCGAAACTCTTTGGCAATAGATACGGCTTCGTCAAGTGTGATGTCTCCGACCGGCTGCATGGCAGTCATGGCCAGATCGCCCGCGAGCCGGAGGGGGCGGGTCAGCTCCAGGTTCAGGAGCAGATTGATGCTTTTTTTCGCCAACTCGGCTTGGTTTTCCGCCTCGATGAGTTCCGTCTCCAGATTGACCAGCTCGACCTCGGCACTCAGCTTTTCGAAACGGGATGCCAGCCCCTGCTCTACCGTTCGAGTCACATCGTCCACCGTTCTGCGAAGCCTCTCAATGCTGCTTCGGATCACATCGACCTGCTGCCAGGCAAGCAGTGCCGAAAAATAAGCCCGGCGTACTTCGTCAATCACCACCTGACGCTCACGGTGAACGGCATCCTCACTGAGCTTTTTGAACTGCTCGGCACCCTGAATGGCGGCAAATGCCGAACCGTTGAACAGGGTCTGTGTGATGCTTAGAGAAAGCACAAACTGGTTGTCTACGCTGAAAGGATCATCATCCATGGATGGCGGGGTAATGCCGGCATCCTCATAGCCTTCTCTCTGCCTCTCCATGTACTCCTCAAAGGTCAGCTCCTGACGACCTTCCAAACGGGCTTCCTCATTGTATCTGAGCCATCCTATGGCACCAAAATCGGCAAAAAGCTCTTCCGCGCCACTTCCGGCAAAGGGGTTTGCCGTCACCAGGTTCCGGGTGAAGTTGCCCGTAGCGGTGACATTGGGATACACCCTGCCCCAGGCTTCCCGGACCTGCTGATCGGCTGTTTCACGGTCGAGAAGCACTTCCCGCAATCCGAAATTGTTTTCGAGAGCCATATAAACGGCATCTTCCAGCGTCAGTACCAGGGTGTCTGCCTCTGATGCATCAGTGGCCCTGCTTTCCGCAGGAACGGCGCTCAGGCCCAGGAGCGCGAGGATCCAGATTGCAACGAGTCCCGAAGTTCCGAAAAAACCTGCGAAACGCAAAAACGTTAGCCATCCGGAGTGCCACGGCACCCCCCGTCTGTTTGATTGACCTTCAAGAGAAGCGCTGAAATCACCATGACCGATGCTCAGCAACAAACCTTCCTGCATAAATAAACCCTTGTTTTGTTTCAGATGGATAATAATCTCAAAGGATAGAACTGGTACAAGATTCACCGGGCTGTTCCAGCCATCCAGGCGATCAGGCAAGTCAAGCCAGTCAGTCGGTCGGTCGGGCTATCAAGTCCAACCATCCTGCCATGCTCGTCAAGCCGTCCGCCGATCAAATCAGGCCAGCCAGCCATGCCTGCCAGCCACGCCGATCAAGCCATTCCGCCGATCGGGCCGTTTACTCCGTCGGACCGGTTTTCAACCAGACTGATGGCCGCTGTCACCGGACCGATGCCGGCTGGTCTCCGGATTGCATAAAACAGTATGTCAAACAGTTGATTAACAGCCGGATTCTTCAGAACGTTTCAGAAAGCCGAATCTTTTGTCATCTGATCCAGCAATGTGGAAAGATGCTTTTTGAGTCGCTCTCTCATCGCATCCACCGTCGTTTTTTCGATACCCATGAAGGGAAATCCCTTCTCAAACATGAACATATTGACCAGGTAACTCTCAACGGTTGAGCTGAACGTTAATACGCATAATTCTATGTCAATGTTTCGGAGATAACCGCTTTTTTTTGCCTTCTCCAGGACTCCGATGAACATCCCGTGCACTTCCAGCATGGTCTTTTGAAGCTCATTGAGAATTTCCGGCCGTTGGTTCAGAAGACCGATCTCCCGGATTGCAATGATAACCGGCTTTGGATTTTCAAATGAATAGTCGACAAAGGCGAACAGAAATTTCCGGAATGTGGTGACCGGGTGTTCTTTTCTGTTGGTGATTTGCTCGAGCAGCCGCTTGACATTAGCCGTGTGCCGGTCAATCAGCGCTTTCAGAAGCTGTTCCTTTGAACCGAAATAATAGGAGAGCATGGCCACATTCACTCCGGCCTCTTCCGCGATCATGCGGGTCGTGGTACTCCGGTATCCATTTACGGCAATCAGATCTTCCGCCGCATCCAGTATTGCAATTTTCTTGTCCGACATATATTTGAGCAGAGTAAGGTAATAAAATGTGTGTGTCAACAGCGATACGCAACGGCTTTATCCGGAATGCTAAAGCAGAAAATCAGGTGCACGGTCAGCCGGAGCCATCTGTTTCGCATCAGATTATGCCTTGTTCTACCGGACACATACCGCGAAGACGTTCGAACCGGTAAATGCCGGTTTGGTGTCCATCGTTCCACTGGATCTGAATTGCGTAGTTCCCAACCGGCGTTATGCGTGTTATCATGCGGTCCTGTTCCGATCGTTCCAGGAAAATGGACGGATCTACCGGTTTCCCCATATTTTCATGTCCCCCCTGGCAAAAGACACACGGACACGCCTTCCGCAGCCCGCCCATCGGAAAGCGGCTGTGATGCCCGTCTGCCCAGGAGATCTGCAACTCACGGA
>SKYY01000030.1 GCA_007127665.1 Balneolales bacterium
GACCAGGACGGAGAACCACTTGTCGGTGTAAACGTCCTCCTGGAAGGAACCACACGAGGCGCCACCACCTCCATTGATGGTGATTACTTTATCCTGAACGTCCGTCCCGGCGAGTACACACTTCTGGTGAGTTACATTGGTTTTCACTCACAGCGTATACAGAATGTGCAGGTTGCCGTTGACCGCACGACCAGGATTGACGTCGAAATGACAGAAGAAACCCTTGAAATGGGTGAAATCGTCATTAGCGCTCAGACCTCCATGGTTACGATGGACCGCACCTCATCATCCGCAAAAATCTCGCAGGTGGAGCTGCTGGCTCTGCCTGTCGACAATTTCACCCAGGCCGTGGCGCTTCAGGCCGGTGTAAATCGCGGGCAGGACGGGGCCCTGCACATTCGCGGTGGAAGAAGCAGTGAGGTTCAATACTATGTGGACGGGGTTGCTGTCTCCAATCCATTCAACTTCGGGATGTCCGTGCCCGTTGAAAATACCGCCGTCCAGGAAATCGAAGTCATCAGCGGCAGCTTTAACGCCGAATTCGGCCAGGCAAACAGCGGTATCATCAATATTGTCACGAAAGAGGGCGGAGAGCAGTTCGAAGGCACTTTTATTGCAGGAGTGGGCGGCTATCTCAGCAACCGCACCGATCTGTATCGGGACATTGATAACGCCAATCTGTACGACAACCGAAATTTCGAAGGCTCGCTTTCCGGACCGACGCCCATCTCCGGCCTTACCTTCTTTACTTCCGGTGCCTACAGCCGTGACGGCGGATGGCTTTTCGGCAGGGAGGTGTTCCTGCCGTCCGACAGTGCCAGTTTCAGCGGCCCCCCCGATATGTGGAGCATCCCGACATCAGGCGACTCCTCCGTCGTGCGCATGAACGATAACGAAAACTACTCTTTTCTCGGTAAACTGACCTGGCAGGTTACGAGGGACCTGAAAGTCTCCTACAGTTATACCAGGGCCCGGACCGATGCCAACATTTACCGGCACCGCTTCCGGCTGAATCCGGGGCATGTGCCCGGGCAGTTCTCACGAAACCACAACCATCTGCTCGCGATAAATCATGTCCTCAACAACCGTACCTTTTACAATTTGCGCCTTACGGCCAACCTGACTGACTTTGGACAGTATGTCTTCGAGAACCCGCTTGACCCGCGCTACCGGGACAGGTTCGGACGCGGCAACCAGCCACAGCAGGTGTTCAATACCGGCGGCCTTGACAACGAATGGCTCAACAGAAAAAGCTACACTTACGCGGCGCGGTTTGACATATCCCGGTTTATCGGCAACACGCACCTGGTCAAAACCGGTGTGGAATATCGCTGGAACCTCCTTCGGCAGGAACATTTCTTCATTCAGGTGGATCCACGCCAATTCGGGGATTACACCCCGCGCATCCCGGAACCGGGAACCCGGAACAACAACAACTACCGCCGTACACCCGTTGAGTTCTCCGCCTATATCCAGGATAAAATCGAGATCGATGACCTGATCATCAATGCCGGGTTACGATTCGACTACTTTAACGCGAACAGTCTGGTTCCCACAGACCTCAGGGACCCGTCCAACCGCCTCAGGCCAAGGGAAGATTCCGAGGCATTCAAGGATGCCTCACCCAAAATGCAGCTGAGCCCCAGACTTGGATTCGCTTTTCCGATTACGGCAAGAGGGGTTATTTATGCATCTTATGGGCAGTTTTTTCAAATACCCCAGTTCCTTTCCCTCTATGAAAACCCTGATTTCAATGTTACCGGCGGAAGCTTCAATACGATGATCGGCAATGCCGACCTCGAAGCGCAGCGATCGGTGCTCTATGAAATCGGGCTGCAGCAGGAACTGCACCGAACAGTCGGCCTGGACCTTGTGGTTTATCACCGCGATGTCAGAAACCTGCTTGGCACCGGGCTTTACGCCACCTACACCGGGGGCGACAGTTACGGCCGGTTTGAAAATAACGATTTTGGCACCGTTCGCGGTTTTACAGCCGCGCTTACCTTCCGCGACCGGCAATCGGGCATCTACGGAAACCTCAACTACACCTATCAGTCGGTTAAAGGCAATGGCAGTGATCCGCGTCAGGCCTTTTTTGACGCCCAGGGGCTCACGGAAGCCACCAGCGTGCTGGTTCCGCTTGACTGGGACCAGCGACACAATATTACCGCAAACCTGACACTCATCACAGGCGCATGGTCATTCGGAGCGGTTGCCCAGTACCGCACCGGTTATCCCTTCACGCCCGAGGACGAACGCCGGCAACCGCTTGTGGAACTTCGCAACGACGCACGCCGCATCAGTGAGGTCTATATGGATATGCGTGTTGCCAGGGTGATCAATGTGGGCGATCTCTCCATCCAGACGTTTTTCCAGGGAGAAAACCTGCTCGATTTTATACGGGACGACCGTTTCCCGAAACTGTTTCAGTCTGAAATACGCGCGCACCGTGATAATGGACTCGAACGGGTGAACACGCTTGAGGAACTGCTGAACAACCCCATCGTACAACCGCGTCCCCGCAGCCTTCGCATAGGTATGCAGGTTCAATTTTAGAAAAACAACCGTCTATTGAAGCCGATTTTTTAAAAACCATGATAGTTAGAAAAACAATCTGTCATCTCTTGTTCACTGCCTTGATTCTCCTGGCTGCAGGGATTTCTCCTCCGGAACCCGCATTAGCGCAGAACAATAACGGTAGCGGTATCTATGTCGACCCCAACCGAAGCGACCGGAACTGGCGGTCTGACCTCAACATCGCAGGCAATGAGGTGGAAAGTATCATCACCAACTACGGAACCATCGGCAAGGGAAACGAGAGTATCAATCAGGCAGGCGTCTGGCCGCGAGGTACCGGGCACGGCCACCTTCACGAAATGACCGGCTATGTCGCTTCCCGGGTTGAGGACGAACGCGGGGAACAAACCATCATCATCAGCGACGGCTACCGCGACGGATCCGGCGCGTCCATTGACCCGGTCACGGAGGTGGAATGGAAGTTCCAGCCGCTTCCGGGCTACTTCAACAGGGATATCGACAATCCGCGCATAGCCACATCCACCATCCCAGAAACCTGGCCCAAAAGCTGGCCCGGACGGGATTCGAGGTGGGATGGTCAATGGAACGGATACTTCGGACTCAATCAGTTCAACGCGGACCAGGAAACTTACTATGTAATGGATGATTTCTGGAACGCCGAATACCCGTTCTTTCCCGATTCCCGGGATTCCACCAAGCGTGGTCTGGGCATGCAGATCAGCGTCAGACTGTTCCAGTGGAGCCAGGCCCTTGCGCGGGATATCGTGTTCATGCAGTATGAGATGACCAATACGTCTACGACCACATTCTCGTTTGATATGAGCAACAATCCGATATTCATGGGTGGATATACCGATACCAATCCCTCCGGTTCGGGTGCCACGGATACGTCGGCGGATTTTGACGACGATCAAAACATGGTATTTGGCTGGTCGGCAAGCGGCGTCGGGCTCTGGACCCAGTTTCGTGAAATACCTCCCGGCTATATTGGATGGAAGTATCTGCAAAGCCCGGGCATAGCCAACGACGGCATCGACAACGACGGAGACGGACTGGTCGATGAAAGCCAGGAGAGTCCGGCCGGCGAGTTTGTATTCGGGCCATGCGGCATCTATGATGAACCGCAATTCCGATGGACCGGTGACGAAAACTGCAACTGGGATCCTGATTTGCATGACTGCGGAAGTGATGGTGTGTGTCCCTGGGACCCAAACTATACCGGTCCCACACCTGATGGCACCGAAGGCAACGGACGGCCCGACCAGGGGGAACCCAACTTCGGTCGGCTCGATAATGCGGAAGCCGACCAGGTGGGACTCACCTCCTTTTTCGCCCCGCTTTTCGGTACAGTGGATATCAACGATGAGCCCGGTGCCTGGCAGCGCATGCAGCCGGGGTTTTTTGATATCCCGCAACAGAGCGTGAACCAGATCTGGATCTTCGCGTCCGGTCCGTTCAACCTGGTGCCAGGCCAGACCGAGCGCTACGGAACGGCGTTCATATTCGGAGCCAACAGACGGGCGCTGTTCCGCAACGCCCAGGTGGCACAACGGATCTATGACTCCAACTACCAGTTCGCCCGCCCGCCGCTCCAGCCGGAGGTCACAGCAATCCCTGCCGACGGCAAAGTGATCATTACCTGGGACGATCTGGCGGAAAGGTCGTTCGATCCCGTTTACGGATTCGATTTCCAGGGGTACCGCGTCATCAAGGGCACAGATCCGCAATTCCGCGACGCCAAAGACATCACCGACGCCCTGGGAACGCCTGTCTACAAGCAATCCATTGCCCAGTTCGATATCGTAAACGGCCTCACGGGTCCGCACCCGCTGCAACTTGGCGAGGATATCGGACAGCCGGCGGGTATCCACTACTACATGGGTGACGACACCGGACTGCAGCACTACTTCATTGATGAGGATGTTGTGAACGGGCGGGCTTACTATTATGCCGTGGTCAGCTATGATACCGGATATGACACCGACTTTTTCGAAAGGGGGATTTCCGAGCTTGAAAACCTGTTTCCCATCACGCCTTCCGAATCCCCGGCAAGTATCACCGTCACCAATGGCGTGATTACCGCCATGGACCGCAATACGGTACGGGTAGTCCCCAACTCGCAGCCCTCCGATGTCGATGAGGGCCGTCTTGAGACAGAGGCACAGAACCGGCTCGCCCATGTCGAAGGGGCATCAACAGGCCGGGTGCGTGTTATTGAGATCGCAAGGGATCTCTTCGATGACAACGGATACAATGTGACCTTCCAGACCACCCCGCTGGAGGCATCGGTAGAATACAAAACAGTCAGCTACTCCATTTTTGATGATGATGGAAACATGTTGTACGAAGACGTTCCGGTGCCTACGGATTTCGAAGGTAATTTCAGGAGAAACTGGACACATGAGGTGCTTGAGCGCGGCTTTGTGCTTGAGTTCCAAAATGTGGAAGCAAGTCTGAGCAACACCCAGCTGAACTCCGGATGGACTTCCGAATCCCAAACCAATATCCGTACAACCATTGAGCTGACACCCTCTTTTGCTTTCCCGGATCCACCGATATGGCCTTTGACAGCCGTACTGGAAGTGGGTGATCCGGAAGGCGAGCCACTCGATTCCGCTTTTACAAGTACTACCGGCAATATCAAAAGGCCAACGTGGTTCCGCCTGTACGAAAAAGCCACGGGTGAAAAAATCAATTTTATCCTCAACGAGCCGCGTGATACGCGAGATGGTATCATCGATACTTCGGAAACGCTGAATATTGTATTCCGAAACAAGCCGGAAGATACCCGCTACACTCTGAGCTGGACCCTCAGGTTTGAAACCCCGCTCACGCCGGACGGTGACCGCGTGCCGGCAGACAGGGTCGTGCTGCCCCAGCCAGGCGACACCTTTATCCTGCGATCCGAGATACCGTTCAGCGAGGACGACCGCTACAGCTTCCGCTCCATTGCCACTCAAAGGATGGAAAATCCGGACAAGGACGTGCTGGCGGATGTCCGGGTGGTCCCAAACCCCTACATTGCCGCCAATACCATGGAAGGCAGGCCCTTCCTTGAAGGAAGAGGAGAGCGGAAAATTGAATTCCGGAACCTGCCTGAACAGGCGGTTATACGGATCTATACCGCGTCCGGGACCTTTGTCCGCGAAGTGCGGGGAGTGAATGGAGTAGCCGAATGGAATTTACGCTCCAAGGATAATCTGGAAGTAGCGTTCGGCCTCTATTTTTATCATTTGAGGTCCGACGGAATAGGCGAAAAGGTCGGCAAATTTGCAATCATAAACTGAGGGGGGATATAGCGATGTTTCACACTACGTTAAAATATGTTATCCTCCTGCTGGCCGTGGCTCATGGTTTGCTGATGCTTTGGAACAACCCTGCAAGCGGGCAAAGCAAAGTCGGTACCAAAGCGCTCACGTTTCTGGAAATCGGCGTGGGAGCGAGAGGTGTCGGCATGGGCGAGGCGCATGTCTCCTCCGTCAGCGATGTTACCTCCCTGTACTGGAATCCCGCAGGGATAACAAACATTGCAAGGAACGAGGTTACCTTTCAGCACACTACATGGATAGCCGACACCTATCTGAACTATGCAGCTTCCGTGATCCAGGTGGGACGGAGTGGATATGTCGGAGGCCAGCTCTATGTGTTTGAGTCCGGCAACATGGATGTGACCACCGTTGATTTCCCCGACGGCACCGGTGAGCAGTTCAACGTCCAGGATCTTAAAATCGGACTCACCTATTCACAGCGGCTTACCAATCGTTTTTCCATCGGAGGCAGCGTCAAATATATTTCGAGCAGGATCTGGCGCATGAGCACATCCGCCGTGGGGCTTGACCTGGGGATGCAGTACCATACTCCCGTTCCGAACCTCTGGCTCGGATTTGCCATATCCAATTTCGGAGAGGATATCACGCTGACCGGCGACAATACCTCGGTCAGGGTAGACCTTGATCCCAACTCCAGCGGAACCAACGATGCTTTGCTGGGCGACCTCAGGCTGGGGGCCTGGGATCTTCCGCTGATGTTCCGGATCGGCTCGCATTACCGCTTTGACATCGGAGAGTTGCAATCCTTCATCGTTGCAATGGATGCGGTCTACCCCAATAACGACGATCCGTTTGTCAACGCCGGACTGGAATACGGGTTCCGGGACATGGTCTTTCTTCGTGGCGGCTATTCCAGGCTGTTTCTGCCGGATGCCGAAGGGCACCTGCGGCTCGGCTTCGGTGTCAAGATTTCCGACAGAATCCGTGCGGATTATGCCTACTCCGACCGCGGCCGGCTCGGGGGATCAAACATTCTGGGTGCAACAGTCATGTTCTGAGTAATTATTAGTGGCCAAGGAAATGAGAAAATAAAGAGTATCTTTCCACGTACAGGTTCCTGAAGAGGTTCCGGAAAGAATTACATGAGATGCAGCAAATGATCAATCCATCAAATACCGATGAAAAGCTTTACGAACAGGTCTCAAATCATCTGAAGCAGCGTATCCGCAACGAAGAATTTGAAGGCGGGCGGCTGCCGGCATTCAAATCACTTGCGGAAGCCTATGATGTCAGCATGATAACCATCAAAAACGCCATGCAAATTCTTTGCGAAGAGCAGATGGTGATATCCCGCGTCGGCCGGGGGACATTTGTGAATCCGGACTGGAGGAACCACGTTAAGAAAGAAAAACAGCCGGAACCAGGCCAACATCCGCACTCCATAGGGCTGCTGATTCGTGATATCGAGGGACCCTACTTCTCAGGCACCTACCGCGGTATCAGCCAGTTTGCTGCCAACATGAATGTCAATCTCATGCTGAGCATCAGCCAGGATGAACTCAGCAAAGAAGAAGACATACTGAAAATGATGATGGAAAAAAAGGCCAATGGCATCATCATTACCTCGCCCCGGAAATCACTCTATGGCATAGAGACCTTTGAAGTCCTCAAGGAAAAAAAGTTTCCGATCGTCTTCGTGCACGATATGTACAACAATCCGTTTCATACGGTTGACACGGACAACTACGCAGGAGCCCGTCTCGCGGCCGAATACCTCGTCAGGCGCGGGGGCAGAAAATTCGCTGCCGTTGTCGGGGAAATCGGTTACAAAACGGATGATGACAGGCTGAATGGATTCCGGGACGGACTCAGCGCGGAAGGCGTAGATGTGAAAAATGATTTTCTTGCCTACCGTTACAGCTTTGGCACGGAAGCGACCGCCTTTGACGAGGGATATAAAATCGGGAAAAGCCTGTCCGTCAAGGGTACCGGCATTGACTCTATCCTTCTTTTCAACGACATGATTGCCATGGGCTTTCAAAAAGCGGTGCTGGAAAAAGGCATTCGCATACCCGACGATCTTGCCGTTATCGGATTTGATGATATTGAGAGATGTTCGGAAGCGCGCATCCCCCTTACTACGGTTCGGGTTCCAAGAGAGCAAATTGGTAAAATAGCCATGGAAATTTTAATTGAGGCGATAAAAAACCCGGATATGCCAACGCAATCGGTCATCCTCAAACCGGAGCTGGTCGTCAGGGAATCGGCATGAACAGGGCGTTGAACCTGTGATGTTCCCGGAGAATTTTGCCGGTTCGCTAATCCAGCCTGATGCAAATACCGTTTCTGGTGGATGGGATTCCGCCCGTCACAGATCCGGCAGCTGTTCCCGTAAAAAACGGACTACCGCAACGCGCACCTTGTCGTGCTCCGTCGACCGGTACGCCGATGTGATGACGTGGGCATCGGCATCCGGGAAGGCAACAAAAGCGCGGTTTTCGGGCGGCGTGCCGAGCTGCTGCTCCATGGCCCGGATGGCGGACAACGACACGATTTCGTCCCGGTTGTCCTCATCCTCGAAGTAATATCCCGTGAATACGGGCTGAGTGATCATGGCATACAGCGAGTCACTGAGGAGTTCCTCTCTCATGTGCTCCAGGATCCCCAGCGCCTCCATATGATAGTGCATGTACCAGTAGCGGGCATGATCATCATTGTCAGGATCGTTGCGGAGGTATGGCCCGCCCAGGAACAGCCGCGCAATACGCTGTGCCCACGCCTTGTCGAAAAAGCCGGATCCCGGTATGGCAAATTCAAGCAGCGGCGCAAAAAGCACGAGCGCATCCACCCGGTCCGGATGGGATCCGCCAAGGTGCAGGGCCAGCATGCCACCCATGGAGTTGGCGGCCAGGATCACTTTTTCGCCGAGCAGATTGCCCAGGGCCAATGCAAACCCGGCATCGGCAATCAGGGAATCCGGGTCTATGTCGGAGAGCGGTTCGGTGGTCTTCAGTCCGTGTCCGTGCAGCCGCGTGATGTACAGGTGACACCCCAGATCCCGCGCCACCCGGGCATGGACCGGCGACCCTTCTCCCTGGCTGGCAGAAAA
>SKYY01000144.1 GCA_007127665.1 Balneolales bacterium
GACCGTCAGCATCATTCATGCAGTTCTTATTCCCATCGGTAATAAGCGACCAGTTATGGCATCGGTCTATCAACTTAACCACTTCCATTTTTATTATTACTTGAAATCAGGCAACTGCACTTAGCACAAACTTGCAGTAAATCATTTAAAAGAATGTGTATATATTGCATTTGGGGTACATTATAAATTAATCCATCCTGCAATGGAATACACCGATTCATTCATTGAGGAGTTACTTACTTGTCCCAAGAAAATTACAAAAGCTCCTGCCCGGGAAATGAAGCTGGATCGTGGACATTGGAAAAACAATTTTGAAGTCGAATCAGAAAACGGCGAATTTAAATTCTCAGTTTTTATTCGATACAATGATACTTTCAACGAAAATTTTTCAATCGGGCTGGACTATAATCCCAGAGAAGAACCCGGCACTATTGCACTCATCCGCTCTAACGGCCCACATGGCAGCACAAAGCAGTGGGACCACCACGGTCGAACACATACACATGTTGCCTCCGCCGAAACTGTCAATAATGGACTGAAACCGGAATCCAATATTGAGATTACAGATCGTTATACTTCTTGGAATGAAGCATTACAGTTTTTCGTAAAACGTGTTAATATTCAGGGAACCCAAGTATATTTCCCTCCACCGCAAGGTAATTTGTTTGAAGAGACAGAATGACCGAAAATATCCAGCATATCAACACTCTACTTTCTGAGCAATTCAACAACCGGTTGGATTTCCGGGAAAAACGACCGGGGATCTTTCAGCTCTTCCTGCCTTTTTACCATGAAGACGGTGATATGGTGGAGGTGTATCTCGATTTGAGAAATGGAACAGAAAACAAGTCCATCCCTTCCCGGGTGCGAATCAATGACTTCGGCATGAGCCTGATGAGGCTTTCCTATTCGTATGAAATTGATACCCCAAACAAAGAAAAAATTCTCCATCGCATCCTTTCTGAAAACGGTTTATTCGAGCAAGAAGGCCACATTATGTATGATGCTCCGATTGACGCACTATATCCGGCACTGATGCAATATTGTCAGACTGTTGCCAAAATCAGCAATATGCGACAATTCAAGCGTGAAATTATCGAAAGCCTTTTTTACGAAATGCTTGATGACTTTGTAATGAGCAATCTGGGGGATTACAACCCGGAAAAATCTGTCACTCCGATTCCGGAACGTGACGACCTGGAAGTGGACTATCGGTTTACTCCCAATGGTCATCCGGTTTATTTGTTTGGTGTGAAGGATACAGCCAAGGCAAGGCTGGCAACGATCAGCTGCCTTGAGTTTCTGCGTGTAGATCTTCGTTTCAAAAGTTACATTGTCCACGAAGATTTTGAGAAAGTTACCCGGAAAGATCGTAGCAGACTCACCAGTGCCTGCGACAAACAATTTCCCTCTTTAGACGATTTCACCAAAAATGCCCGGAAGTTTTTGGATCGGGAAGCTCAGTATTAGACTTAAGGTACTCATGCGACACCTCCCTATCGCTCCAGCACGCGACGGTTGGCCCTGACGATCGACTTCGACTTGTCCTTGAGCAGCTGTGTGGCATCCATCATCATCGCCTCGTTGGACGGAAAGGGCACCTGTTCACCTCGCACCATCTGTTGCAGCTCGCTCGAAAGCGCCCGGCGGTCGCCGGAGTACTGGGCGAATTTGTGCTCGAAAATGGCCTCCACGCTGAGGTTGTCGGTCCGGATGAGCTGATCGGTCTCTGTATCGTAAAAGTCCAGCGATCCGGCCACCAGGGCCGCCTTGCGCTGCACGGTCTCGGTGATCTGGGCGGAAACGGTCACCATATTGGGCACGCGAATATCGTTGCCCAGCGAATCCTTCCGAACATTGCCGTTTTCATCCAGCTCATAGCGCATCCCGTCCTGGATCTCCTGAGAAACGCTGTGGGTGTTGTTATTGATGCTCTCCGGCGAGAAGGCGATCTGAGTGAGGTTCAGCACAAGGAAATAGTCGTAGTCCAGATTCCGGTTTTCCCAGGTATCGAAATGGATCCAGCGCGTATTCAGGTTGCTGAGCGTCACCTTGCGGATCTCGGCATCGAAGAACTCCGGGATCACCATTCCGGAATTATTCTCGACAACAAACAGGGCATGCGTGCGCCCCTCCCTCTCGGCAATGTCGCGATACTGCAGCACATCTTCGTACCCCGGATAGATACTGTGGGCCCGCTCGAACTCGGTGAAAGCCCGCCGTGCATTGTCCCGGCCGCCCTGCTCCAGGAATTCGATCCCGCGCCGGTAGGAGACATCCGCCGCCGAGGCCTTCGATTCGATGATCTGCTCGTTGTAGTTGAAAAATTCAAACTGGTTGCGGATTTGCGTGGGCAGGCGGCGCACCCGGTTCTGGCGGTCATTGAGCTGTTCATACAACAGATAGATCTCAATCCAGCTCTCCTCGCGCCCCTCCATCTCCAGAAACTCGATCCGTTCCCGGTCGAACATATTGGCCAGTTCAAATGCCTCTTTCAGCACACGAAGCTCTTTTTCGTCGTTCGGCCTCTTCATGAGGCGGTCTGTTGACCGTTCGATAGCCCGGTCGTACTGCCCCCGCTGGAGCATTTTCTCTGATGATGCGCAGGAGGCGACGATGAGCGCCAAAAGGAAAAACATAGCCGTTTTTTGTATCTGATTTGCCATATCTGCTGATTCTGGAGACATTTTGAGAACAATTTGAGACATTTCGAGACTCTTTTAGGAAATTGTCGCGTCTCATACGGGAACTTGTAAAGACTTGTATGGGGACTTTTACTGTTGCAATTGTACACGATAAAACCTGAGGTAAAATAACATCTTTGCTCCAAATAACTATGATTTCAATCACACCTTAGCCTCGTGCCAAAAGAACCTCCCTGCACAGTGATATTATTTCCATAAGAGCCACGGGCAGAGATATTTTTTCGATTTTTATTGACACTATATATTGGCAGATACCGCACTTATTGCTATTATGAATGCCCATTTGCGGCCGAGGCCCGTTACCTGAAACTCATACCCATGACTATGAAGAGACTGATACTTTATCCCCTTTTTGTTCTGATAATTTCCGGCACAATTTCACTCGCAAACTTTGCGCATGCAGCCGATGGCAACCCCGTCTTCTATCATTCCGGCACCGACACCAACGATGTCACCGTGATATCGGAATGCACCGAGATCATGCAATCCGGCATCTATCAGCTGGAATCAGACATTACCGGCGACGACACCTGCCTGGTCATCAAGGCTGGCAATGTCACCCTGGACGGCAACGGCTACTCGGTCATCGGCGAGGAGAACGGCTGGGGCATCCATGTGGACGGTTCGGAACAACGGCTTTCCAATGTTGAAATCCGCAATATTATTGTGGATGGATGGGTCCTCGGATTGTTCGCCACAAATCTTGACGAAAGCCGCATCACCGGCGTCACGGCGCGCAACATTACCTCCAGCGGACTTCGCTTCGGCAACATTTTTGACTCCGTCGTCGACAGCATTCACACCTACAGCAACCGTAACGGCATATGGTTTGGCAACAGGACACAGGACAACCAGGTTTCGGACATTACATCCCGCGACAACAGCCACTTCGGTATCTATGTTTCGGCATCTTACGGAAACCTGTTCGAGCGGCTGACATCCGTGAACAATCACGAAGGTGTTTACGTAGTTGCGGCCGATAACAACCTGTTCCGGGAGGTGCTTGCCGACAGCAACCGGTTTTACGGCATCGACCTGCGCGCCAGCAGCCACAGCAACCGATATGAACAGATCACGGCGAGCAACAATCGCTGGCATGGAATTCGTGTCGGGGAGTCCGACGACAATGAATTCGAGGATGTGCTCCTTCATTCCAACGAAATGGCTGGAATGTTCCTGGTCGGCGATCTGCGGTTCAACGTCCGCGTTACCGGTAATTCCTTCCGCAATATCACGGCAACAGAGAATGACGGCAGCGGACTGTCCATCAGCGCGGCCGCTTATTCCCTGTTCGACGGTGTGACGCTCAATAACAACGGTGAGAACGGCATCAGCCTCGGCAGCCGCAACCACGACAATACGTTCCGAAATGTCACCATTAACGGTACCGGACAGAATGGCATATCGGCACTCTTCAACAATCCGGACAACTCCTTCCACAACATAACGATATCAAATGCCGGAACAACCTCATCGCACCACTCCGTGCAGTTTGGCGAGGACAACCCCGGCAATGAACTACGAAATATCGTCATTGCTTCCGGCAAGAACGGCATTTCGGTACGCACTGATTCCACGGTGGTGGACAGCCTGGCTGTAAGCGGCGTGTCCGGCACGGCTGTGCATCTCTGGCAGGGAGCGGCGGGCAACAGACTCTCCAATCTCTTTCTGAGTGACAATGTGCTTGACTTCCAATCGAGTGGACAAGCCTCAGGAAACAGCGTGGAGTTCATGCTGCTGGACGGAGGCGCCGTATCGTTCGAAGCACGCGATGTGAGCATCAACCACAACGATCCGCCCGAAATCATGCCCGGCGGACTGAATGAACTGCCTTATTTCGTCGAGATTCTCGGCTCCGGGATGGCCGGTGATGATCCGTTTGTGGAGCACATCCGGTTTTACTACGATCCGGAAGAACTGGACGGCTGGGACGAATCCACCCTGGAAATCTGGCGCTATGACAGCGAGAACGGCTGGACCCGTCCCGGCGGCAACAACTACACCACCGGCGTGAATACCGACGAAAAATACGTTTACGCCGAGAACATTTCGGAATTCTCCATTTTTGCCGTGCTCAGCAGCGAACTGCCTACTTCCGTGACGGAAACGGATGAACTTCCGGATGCATTTGTTCTGACACAAAATTATCCGAACCCCTTCAACCCGTCCACCAACATACGATACGAGCTGCCCGAGACCGCCGAAGTCCGGCTGGAAGTCTTCAACCTGCTTGGCGAACGCGTGGCTACACTGGTGGATACACGTCAGGAGGCAGGGCGACATCAGGTCAGCTTTGATGCGGGATCGCTCTCCAGCGGGGTGTATCTGTACCGCCTGCAGGCCGGGAATTTCGTCCAGACCCGGAAACTGACACTCATCCGCTAAATAAACTGATCCGCTAAACGCTGAAAATACTCTTCCGCTAAACACTGGAAATAGCGTATTGAAGAGTGTATCCAAGTCCGGCTCCAAAAAAAAAACATCAAACACTTGCACTTATATAAATATGTATATATATTTATACCGTTAATAACAAAATCACTTATCAATTAATGGAGATTATCATGAACAAGCAGATTGCAATTGCAGGAATAGGCGGAGTGGTAGCGGGATTCATAATCATGGCCATTGTCGGCTTCTACAGCTTGCCGGGGATGATGATGCTGGAGGACCAGTCCCGTTTCGACGACTTTGACACCACGGTCGAGCAGTTCGAACAGAAAGTCCGAGACGCCGGATGGAGCATCCTTACCGTTCACGACATGCAGGAAACACTGCAGGGGCACGGTCACGATGTGAAGGCCGTGAAGATTTTTGAGCTCTGTTCCGCCCGTTATTCTGCGGAGATCCTGAAACTGGACGATGAGCGCATCGTCTCACCGCTCATGCCGTGCCGTATCGCCATCTATGAGAAAAGCAACGGAAACACCTACATTTCGCGGATGGACTCTGAGCTGCTGGCCCGTCCCTTCGGTGGCGTCATCAAGGATGTCATGCAGGTGGCCGCCGTGGAGATCGAGGATGTGATCCAGCAGGTTATCCGATAGACTGCAAACAGATCGCTGGCAGATGACTACACGATGGCTGCCTGGAAACTACCAGACGGCCGACATGTTACTGTCAATGCAAAGACGCCGCCAGCACCAGTTTTTATACGTCTGAACCATATCCAGAATATTTATCAGCTTAGCAGATACGTATTTCAGCAAATTTGGTAAGCTTATTATCACGGACCGGACCGGCTTCGGGTGCACCACTTCGCGCACCCGGGGGCCGGCCGGCTTTTTTATTTCATACACACCGCAAAACATCCGGAGAAAAACCCTGAGGCCGGCGAATACCGTTTAGAGGGTCATTCCGTGGCGACCCCTTTCGCAAATACAAGATGGCACACCGCTGCCTTTCAGTATGATTATCTACAGAAAAAATCTTTCTTATAGATGTTTTCTATGTCGTAATTTTGCTGTACATTAGGGTACAGGGGTAACAAAAAACTATTAAAACGTAATACTATGTCCATTGTCCGTTTCAGCGTCTCCCTGGAAAAAGAGCTCCTGGAATCCCTGGATCAGTTTGCGTCGGAAAACCATTTTACCAACCGCTCACAGGCGCTCCGGCACCTGATCAACAAGCATACGGTCACCCACAAGTGGCAATGCAACAATCTCGTGGCCGGATCCATCACCCTGGTGTTCAACCACCACAAGCGGGACCTGATGAGGAAGCTTACCGATATCCAGCACGACTATCACGACATGATCCTCTCCTCACAGCATTTCCATCTGGAGAAGGAGCTTTGCATGGAGATCATTGCCGTGAAGGGCAAGGCCGCATCCCTCACCGAGCTGGCCGACCGCCTCATCGCCGCTAAAGGCATACAGCACGGCAAACTGACCATGAGCCGGGCAGACTGAACCGCGGACTCCAAACACCATCCACCCAAAAATTTTTTACCCCCTGGTAACACGATTCTGAGATATTTATTACTCACCACAAATTCCATCGCCATGAACCGCAACATGCCCGCCAGATCCAGCTACCGGTTGTCAAAACGGCTGCCGGGAGCCACGTCCCTGATCATTGCGGCCACCCTGCTTGCCGGGGCCGTCTGGAACCCGCCCGCCTTGGCGCAATGGCAAAGCGATACGCTCTACAGGGTACTGGAGGAAATCGAAGTCACCGCCACAAAGAATGTCCGCGCCCTTTCGGAGGTGCCCGGACGTGTGGGCGTCATCTCATCGGAGGAGCTCTCCCTCACCCCGGCAGCAACCATGGCCGATGCGATGCGCAACGTTTCCGGCGTGAACACATCCAGCAGTCTCGGGTTCTACACCATGCGCCCCAGCGTAACCGTGCGCGGCCTCTCGGGGGAGGAGCAGAGCCGCACTTTGGTGCTGGTCGACGGTGTTCCCATCAACAACACCGACTCCGGCGGGGTCAACTGGAACAGCATCAGCACCGCCAATGTGAAGCAGGTGGAGGTATACAAGGGACCCGGGTCCTCCCTCTACGGCAGCAATGCCATGGGTGGCGTGATCAACATCATCACCCGTACCCCCGTGGAGCCTTTCTCGGCATCGGCCGGCATCTCCTATGGTACCTTCAACACCTGGCGCAGCAACCTGAGCCTGACCGCCCGCACTTCAGACCGGGTGAGCCTGCACCTGCACGGATTCCTGACCGACAGCGACGGGTACAACCCCGTTCCCGAATCAGACCGCTCCGAAACCGATGATTTCACCGTCCCTCGGTACATTCAGGATGCGGGACTGCACTCCAAAGTCACCTGGACCCTGAGCGAACTGGCCGAAGTGACCGCGGTCTACGATTACTTCCAGAATGAACGCGGCGAGGGAACTGTCATCGTGGAGCCGGGCATGTACCGCAAATTCGACAAGAACCGGGTGCGCCTGGGCGTCCGCGGCGAACGCAACGCCTTCCGCTACTCCCTCAACAGCTTTTTCCAGCGGGAGGATTATTTCCGTGTGAGCGAGCGCGGTACCCCCGGACAGAACTACTCGAGGTTTAACGTGGAATCGGACCGCGACGACATGGGCGCGACGCTCGACCTGTTCCACGATGCCGGCGGCACCCATGCCTTCACCGGCGGGATCGAGTTCAAGGTCGGCTCGGTTGATGGCGGGGATTTTTACCAGACGTCGGACGACGAAGTCATCAACCGTGGGAAAATGCGTTTCCTTGCCGGGTACCTGCAGGACGAGATCAGCCTCTTCGACCGGCGACTGCATGTCCTTCTTGGTATGCGGTACGATTATGTGACCTTTTTCGACGGCTATTTCCGGGCCACAGAAGGCGTCATGTTCCGCGGTGCGCCACTGGCCGGCTTCAACGATGACAACATCGAAAACAACAGCTGGTCAACCTTCAGCCCTCGCATCGCGCTGCGCTACAATCCCTCGGACTTCATTAACGGATACGTCTCCTACGCGCGCGGTTTCCGCGCTTCCATCCTGGACGACCTCTCGCGAACCGGCATCTTCCGCGGCCGCATCAAAATCGCAAACCCGGAACTGGGCCCGGAAACGCTCGACAATTTCGAGGCGGGATTGGAACTGCGCCCCTTCTGGCGGCTCTCCATCTCGCCGACCCTGTTCTACTCCCATGGCAACGACTTCCTCTATTTTGTCGCCCGCGAAATGCCCGACGGCTCCGATGTATGGCGGCGCGAGAACGTCTCCTCGGTCCGCATGGGCGGCGCCGAGCTGGACGCCCGCTATTTCGTCAGCGACGCGCTGACCCTCACGGCCAGCTACACCTATTATCTTTCCGAGATACTCTCCTTCCCCGACAACCCTGAGCTGGAAGGCAAGGAACTGACCTATACACCTCGTCACCAGGCAAGGGCTATGCTCCAGTGGCGCAATCCGATAGCTGATCTCGGACTCACCGCCCACTACAAGGGATCGCAGTTCAGCAGCGACGACAACAACGCCGGCAATGACGGATCGCCCGAAATCGACGCCTGGACCACCTTCGACCTGATGGTCTCACGCCGGTTCTTCGACAGCTTCTCCGCTGCCATCCAGGTCATTGACATTCTGGACAATCGCTATCTGGAGACCATTGACGTCATGTCCCCCGGACGAATGGTACACCTCCGCCTCAGCTATGACTTCACGCGCTGATCATTTGACCCTCCTTAACCGGTCCGTATCATCTGAAATTGGGATTTCCGTCCTTTCA
>SKYY01000024.1 GCA_007127665.1 Balneolales bacterium
GCCGGCCGGAGAAGTTAGTTTAAATCCAGAGCTTGGGATTGGATTCAGGTTACAGTGAATCAACGTATAAGATTGTACAGTGTGGTTATCAGGACCAGCGCAATCAGCAGTGGACAAATGTATTTGACAAAGACCGGCCATATTTTCGGGAACGGGGTGCTGTCCATATTCTCAAATCCGTGTCGTATTTCGTCCATGGCGTTTTCAGATTTCCAGAACCAGGCAAGAAATATGCAAAGCATGAGTCCGCCCAGTGGAAGTCCCACATTGTTGAATATGGTAACCAGGACATCGATAAGATTGATATTGTAGGATATGATCACGGCAAAAAGCAGTACCAGCCCGCCGACTCCAAGGGCCGCTTTTTTTCGCGGAACCTTATGCTCATCAATGAGATAGGATACCGGTACTTCCAGCAGGGAGATGGTGGATGTGAGTGCGGCCATGCTCAGCAGCACGAAAAACGAAACGCCGAAGATAAGTCCGAAAAACCCACCCATGGACTTGAAGAGGTTGGGCAGCACATCGAAGACCAGTGTGGTGCTGGCAAACAGCCGACCGTCCTCGTCCATGATGGTGATGCCGCTGTACTGGGCAACGAACATGGCCGGTATGATGAGCAATCCCGCCAGGAAGGCAATGCCCACATCCGCAAGGGTTACGTAGGTGGCGGATTCCACGATGTTTTGATTTTTTTTCAGGTAGGACCCGTAGGTAAGAAGGGCGCCCATGCCCAGAGAGAGAGAGAAAAAGGCCTGGCCGAGGGCTGCAAAGACAAGCCCGGTGTCGATGACAGAAAAATCGGGCAGCAGATAGAGCCGCAAACCGTCCATGCTGCCTCGCAGGGTGAAGACATAGACGATCATGATGATCAGCACGGCTATCAGTATGGGCATCATGGTTTTTGTAGCACGCTCGATACCGTTGCTGACTCCGCCGGTGATGATGGCCACTGTGGCAAGCATGAAGAGGATTGCGAAAAGGGCGTTTTTAATGCCGTTTCCAAGGTCTGCAACCCACGCTGAGGCACCGGTGAGGCCGGTGAAGTAGAAAATTTCCTCGAAGACGAACCCGAATGTCCAGCCGGCTACGACCAGGTAAAAGGAGAGGATCATTACTCCGCACAAGACGCCCCACAAACCGATCAGAGGAGGGAACCAGCCGGTCCCGATCTTTTTGAAGGCGCCAACAGGATTGCGACGGGTATTGCGGCCAATGGCGAACTCTGCGATCATCACGGGCAAACCCACGATGAGGCAGCAGAAGAGGTAGATCAGGATGAACGAAGCCCCGCCATTCTCGGCCACCTGCGTTGGAAAGCCCCATATATTCCCCAAACCGACAGCAGATCCGGCCGCCGCCAGTACAAACCCCAGTTTGGAATTCCAGTTTCCTCTTTCAGTCCTGTGTTCTGCCAAATTGTTCTCCGAGTACGTCCTGTAGTATCCTGTCCGTCAGGAAGGTAAGCGAGATAAGCAATGAGTATACAGCAACGCGGATTCAAGAGCAACAGGAAAAACGAGTACTCTCAGGAAACGCGCACTTTGAGTAAACCCTGATGTTCGGGAATTGTTTCTTTTCAGGAATGGTGCATTCTCAGGGAACCTGCAGTTCAGGATACTTGCTTTCTGAGGATAATCCCTGATGTTGGCGGGACTGAAATCACGGATTCCTGAACGGATCGGGGGTTGTCAGGGTAGACCTCTCTTGCATCGGCTACTTGCTGCCAGGGACCGTCCGGAAGGTGGACCTGATACTCGTTATGGGAGTTGCCGTTCAGGCTGACGAGCATTGTCTCTTTCGGCCGGTATTTGCTGTGGATTTCAAATGTGATGTGAAGGGCATCCTGGTAGGCATGGAAGCGGATCTCATGGGGTTCGGCCTGACGTAGTTGCGGGCTTTGTCTCCGCAACCGGATCAGGTTCCTGTAGTACTCGAAAAGTCCTGCGTTGGCTTCAATTTCGGTAAAATCCAGATAGTTGGTTTCGTTGTCCTTTTCGTAGCTGTTATGGTCCATCTTGCCCGACTGCGTGTCACGCGGGTTTTCGGGTACAATCCATTTCGAGCGCCCCCATTCCTGCCCGGAATTGATCATGGGGATGCCCTGTGCCGTGAGCAGAAACAGGGCAGCCAGGCGAGCGCACTTCAGCTCCTGTTCATTCAGTGAAATGAGTGGTGTTTTGCTCTGGTAGACAGTGTCCTTTTTCCCGTGGTCGAGGGCAATGCGGATGAAATCGCCCAGGGTGTATCCATCGTGGGATTCCAGATAGTTCAACGCGTGTTCCTGGTGATGGAAACGGCCATTGGACTGGTGCAGCAGCGTGCCGCGGATGTAGTTTTCCAGTGATTCGCGACTCGACTCATAGTGCCACTTGCCAAAAATGAACCCGGGGGTGTGGATGGGGTCGATGCCTTTGACGCCATTCCGGATCTGGTCGTTCCATGCACTCCAACCGTGTCCGGAAAAGCCGGTGGGGTCGTATCCGCCGCCCCATGGCTCTGCGATCAGCAGCACATTGGGGTTGATCTTTTGTGCCTCCCGGCGGATTTCGGAGATGGTACCCCGGTCGATCAGATTGGCAAGGTCAAAGCGGAATCCGTCAATATGGTACTCCTGCATCCACCATTCTACCGATGAGACGATCAGTTCACGGATATGGGGCGACTCTGTGCGGAGATCGTTGCCACAACCACTTTGGCTGGTAAGGCGGCCCTCTTCGTCGGTTCGGAAAAACTCCTGTTTGTCAAGGTAGAGCAACGGGTTCTGGTCATATTGGGAGACATGGTTATAAACCACATCCATGATCACGGCGATTCCTTCGCGGTGCAGTTCCCTGATCATGTACTTCAGCTCCCGTGACGCGGTAACAGGATCACCGGTGAAAGAGCCGGCACGGTTGCTTCCGTTCGAAGCGTACATGGTTTCCGGGGCGAAGAAGAAGCTCGTCATATAGCCCCAGTAGTTGCGACCGTACGGATTCCAGGTATTGCGGAAGCCTTCCTGCGTATCCATCTCAAACGGGGGTTCAAATCCTGCGAATTTTTGCACAGGAAGAAGTTCCACCGCATTCACACCCAGCCGTTTCAGATGGTCGATGCCGCCGGTTATGCCCTTCTCAACAAAGCCGGTGTACGTGCCGGTTTTTTTTGCACCGGCGGAGGGATGGGCGGTGAGGTCTTTGACGTGAACCTCGTAGATTACCAGGTCTCGCTGCTCCGGAGGGATAACAAAAGTGTCTCCCTTCCAGTCGAAACCATCCGGACCTGTGATACGGCTTTTCGGAAGCTGCTGGTAGTGGTTGACGGTGGTGACCTGTGTGGACCAGGGATCGGCAAGCAGGGGAGGAGGTTTCAGCAGCCCCTTTTCATCAGGGTGATGCTGGACGCGATAGCCATAGTATTTACCGGTGTGCTCTCCGGGCAGTTCCAGGGTCCAACTTCCGTCAGGAAGCTTGTCCATGGGGTGATGCTGACCTTTCGGCTGCCGGTAGCTTTCAAAAAGTACCACTTCAACCTGCGAGGCTTTGGGACAGTACAACCGGAAGGTGCAACTTTCCTGATCCTGAAGGGCACCCCAGGGCCGCAAAACCATATTTATGTGACCTGTATCACGATCTCCGTTACGATACACGAATAATTACTCCTGCTTTCTGCGTGTTAAACAAATGGGCCTGAAAGCCATTACGAAACTGTACTTCCGTTATCGGCTTCAGATGTGATAAACTTGAATTGCCCTTCCGGAGTTTCCGCCATGAGTATCATGCCTTCACTTGGCACGCCCATCATTTTGCGGGGTTTCAGATTGGCAACTACAGTGACCTTTTTCCCCGGTAATTCTTCAGGATCGGCATGCTGTGCTATACCGGCCATGATTGTCCGCTTTTCGATTCCGATATCCACTGTGAGTTTGAGCAGTTTGTCGGATTTTGGTACTCGTTCTGCGGTCAGCACTTCACCGATCCGGAGATCCAGTTTACTGAAGTCTTCGAATGTGACTGTGTTTTTGATGGGTTCAAGGACAGGTTTGGACTCATCCTGCACACGGGTCTGGCTTTCGAGTTTCAGTCGCTGATCTTCTATGACTTCATCTTCAATCTTTTTAAAAAGAATGTCGCCTTTTTTCAGAGGGCTTCCGGCTTTAAGCGGCTGCTCGGTGATATCGTCCCAGCTGGCGTTGCTCATGTTGAGGGTCTGCCGAAGCTTGCGGCAGGCATCAGGCGTCACGGGATCGAACAGCACAGAAAGGGCAGCTGAGATCTGGCAGCAGATATTCAACACGGTCCCGCAGCGTTCGAGGTCGTGTTTTCGCAGATGCCAGGGCTCCATTTCGGTAAAATACTTGTTGCCGGCCCGTGCAAGGTTCATGCTTTTCTGAATTGCTTCGCGGAACCGAAAGGTCTCGTAGCATTCGGCTGCCTCATCTTTCAGACGGGTGATCTCAGCCAGCATGGTCCGGTCCTCCGCTGTCAAATCAGTCGCGGCCGGGATCTTGTTGTCAAAATTCTTGCTCGTGAATGAAAGGGTCCGGAAAACGAAATTCCCGAAAATATCCGCCAGTTCACCATTGACGTGATCCTGGAAGTATTTCCAGGAGAAGTCGGCGTCCTTGGTTTCGGGAAGTCCTGTACCCAGAACATAGCGCAGCAGGTCCGGCTCAAAATCCTTCAGGTATTCATGGACCCAGACGGCCCATCCGCGTGAAGTTGAGAGTTTCTGTCCTTCCAGATTGAGAAATTCATTGGCCGGGACATTTTTCGGAAGGATATATCCGTCGTAGGACATCAAGACAGCCGGGAACATGATGCAGTGAAATACGATGTTGTCCTTACCGATGAAGTGAATCAGGTCACAGTCCTCATCCCGCCAGTATTTTTCCCAAAGATCGGGCTCGCCTTTCAGCTCGGCCCACTCCTTGGTGGCGGATATGTAGCCGATTGGGGCATCGAACCATACGTAGAGTACTTTGCCGTCGGATCCTTCGACAGGTACGGGTACGCCCCATGTCAGGTCACGTGTCACAGCCCGGTCGCCCAGTCCCTGAGTGAGCCAGCTTTTGACCTGGCCCATAACGTTCTGTTTCCAGTTTTCTGTACTGTCCAGCCAGGTCTGCAAATCGTCCTGGAAGTCACCCAGGGGCAAGAACCAGTGTTCTGTGTCTTTGTAAACAGGCTTTTCACCGGTAACCATGCTTCTGGGTTCGATAAGGTCGGAAGGTGAAAGTGACGTTCCGCATTTTTCGCATTGATCACCAAATGCCTCGGCATAACCGCAGTGCGGACAAGTCCCCCTCACGTAACGATCAGGAAGAAACATTCCGGCTTTTTCATCATAGAGCTGGGTTTCACTCTTCTTTTTGAACACGCCTTTTTCATTAAGGACACGGAAAAAGTCACGGGAAGTGTCATGATGCACCGGAGAGCTGGTCCGCCCGAAATAATCAAAAGAAATGCCGAATGCCTCAAACGTCTTTTTATTCATCTCATGGAACCGGTCCACTATATCCTGAGGCGAAACACCTTCCTTGTCAGCGGCGATTGTTATGGGTACACCATGCTCATCCGAACCGCAGATGAAGACGATATCCTCGTTGCGCATACGCTTGTATCTGACATAGAAATCGGCCGGCAGATAGGCGCCGGCAAGGTGTCCCAGATGGATGGGGCCGTTGGCATAGGGCAGGGCGGAAGTAACAAGGGTTCGTTTACCCATAAGTGATGTATGAATAAATACTTGTTGAGGTTTTCTGAAATTTTGGATTCATGAAAGATACGGCAATGTCGGTCAAGATGAAACCAGGTATCGATTTGACGGGGACCTGTGTATAAACAGCGTCAATAACGCAATCTGCTTCATCGTGACGAATAATCTGTTTCTTAACAAGGCATTAAGATAAGCAGGCAATGATCTTGACAGAACTTTGGCAACCCGAAGCGATATGCACCTTTTTCACCCGGGACAACTTGTAATAGTAACGAAGTTTAAAGAATTGTATTTTTTTATGAACTCTCAAAAAAAACATAATGTCCATATTATTCCTTGGTTTTCTATGAGTCTTAGTTGGTACGCACTGTATACACGTCCCAGGTTTGAAAAAAAAGTAGCGGATTTGTTGGAAAAGGCCGGCCATGAGGTTTGGCTTCCATTGCAAACTGTGGTGAGACAATGGAGTGATCGAAAGAAGAAGGTTGAGATTCCACTGTTTAGCAGCTATGTGTTCATTCACACTGAAATGAGTGATCTCTATGAAGCTGTTCAAACCGATGGTGTTGCCAGAACGGTTCATTTCAACGGGGCGCCTGCTGTCATCCGTGACGAACAGATAGAATTGATCAGGAAGATCCTGATAGGGCCCGATGCATTTGAAGTAAGTGAGAGAAATTATGAAAAAGGAGATCCCGTTGAAGTTGTCCTGGGTCCGTTGAAAGGAAGCAGGGGAAGATGGGTGAAGTGGAAAGGAAAAAAGAGGGTTTCCCTGGAACTGGAGCAGTTAAATCAGGTGATTTTGGTAGATGTCCCGGCTGCGTACATAAAAAAAATCCGCACAAGTGAACTGTAAGGCGCTGTATCTATCCGTGGTATCAACGCTCAGTCTGGTACCTGAAAAACTTTCATTCAAGTCTCACTATCGTATGTGAAAAAGCTTTCATTCAAGGCTCACTATCGTGTGTGAAAAACTTTCATTGATCAGGTCAGGTACGATCTTCATGAGGAATATACTCACACGCCTGCGTCCGGTTTCGTAGATGGCCGAAGTGTATTGCACCTTCGAAGTTAAAAATGATCTTGTTTCGTTTTTTTTGTGCCGAATTCAGTATGAGAGCCGGAACTGTATTCCGAGTTGTGACCTGATCGGACCTGCCGTCTGGTCATTTCCGGATCCGACAGCCGTGCGGTCGAAGTAACGTATCCTTGTGTACTTCAATTCCGCCAGCAGCCATGTAAAGGGCTGAAACCGCACTACGGCATACATATGCCGGCCAACTCCGGAAAGCATGCGTGAAGTCATGACATGAGTCAGGTCGAATTCATGGAGATACAGTCGCGAACGGAAGTCGTCTGTGTCGAAAAGCGCCCAACCCAGATCAAATCGAAGTGATTTTGCCGGCTGCCAGCGCACTGTTATACTGACGGCAATCCCGGTTTTGTCCGGAAAGTCCGACTTCGATGCAGTATTTCCGGGCAGATCTGTTCCCGTTGCATCTGTAGGTTGTTTCGCAGATTCGGGGGCACCATCTGCAGGGGCGACGATTTCCGGTACAGGTGCCCCCGGCGAGACTGCTCCTGATAAACCGGATCTCAGTCCATCTGTTCCATGTACGGGGGAAAGCGATGACAGCACGGCATCATATCGGGAACGGACAAGCAGTCTTGGATGGACTTGCCAGCTCATCTGAAAGCGACCGCTCAGCCTGCCTGAAACCGCTGCTGCCCGATGCCGGCGGTGAAAGTCATCAAGGTTATCCAGCTCCGTTGAACGTTCCTTGTACCGAATCCGTATCTGATATTCCATACCGGGCCGGTACCTGTACTGAATATGGAACATGCTTTCCCATCCGTGCAATGGCCTGGTGCTGCTGCGTCCGGGCTCGGGAAACCGGAAGCGGTCCAGGAAAAAGGACAAATGCAGCCCTTGCAAGGGCCTCAATCGCATTCCCAGATACCAGCCGGACTGATTGGATGGGATTGCGGTTCCCTCCCCGAATCCGTTTGCATACGCGGCCCAATATCCTGGCTGATAATCGCGAACAGCAAAAACCCAATCCGCATCTGCGGGATAGGAGGCCATAATGCCGCTTGTCCAGGAATTTCGGTGGATGTTTTCGGCAATCTGCCCGATCTCATATCCTGTACCGGCAGACCATGCATATTCACCGAAAAAACGAACGGACTTCATCTGAAATGTACCATCGATCCCAATCGCCTGATGCGGACTTCCCTGCATTGGTGAGGAATTCGGATGAGGGATCACGGGACGGTTCAGCTTGAAGGAAGTCCACGTGAACCCCAGGTTCCCATGGCTGTGAACCAGTGTGATATTGCTTCCCATTACCGTTTCACGGACATTATTCCTTCGCAGCCGCTCATTTTCAGTCCGGTGGAATGGGTTGTTGGTGGGTGGTCTTATGGTATCGCCGTGCACTTCCACAGCGGAACGATGACGCGATGAATAGAGCAAGGACATGAACAGCCCCGTTTCCGTCTTATGGGAAAACCATGGGAGCGGAACCTCCAGTTCTGTTGCTGCACCACGAAAAAAAGCGGTTTGCCCGGATGATCGGTATGGGGTAATTCCATGTGATCGCCTGAATGGTGCCGAATGGGCCGGCCCTCCTTTGCCAAAGGAAGAGCTGTTCCATAACACCAGCCCCTGCCCGAATCGTGCTGTGTAATCCCCGATGATTACTCTGTTTAGGATACCCGTGCCATTGTAGGACAGGTGGGCGGACGTGAAATCAAATCCATGCGGCGGGTCATAGGGTTCACCCGGCAGCTTCACCTGGGTCAGGTTCGCAGAAAACCGGTTGGCATGAAATGTTTGTCTGTGGTATAAACGTGACGGTGATCCGGCATAATGTGCCGGGTTTTCATCCGATTCGATATAACCGGATGCCGCCGGAAAGGATTGCTGGTAACGGAAAAACTGCTGGGCACTGAATTGTCTGCCATTACCGGTCCTTCGGCTGCGGGCGGATGCGCTGTGTTCAGGTCCGATTGTAACCCAGGGCTGGATCCTGCCGGCGGTCACCGGTCCTATTCCGGGAACCTTGACCAGATCCTCGATGGCCGTGAACGCATGTTCTTCACGCCAGCTGAGAATGGCATTCACAATCCGGTCCGTGATGTCCGGAATAAGGAACAACTCCTGTCTGGAGGATGTGTTAAGATTTAC
>SKYY01000018.1 GCA_007127665.1 Balneolales bacterium
ATGGGTGCAGCGGGAAGTGAGCGTCTCGGTGCTGCCGCAGTCGTTTGAGCGCAGCGGCAAGACCCGGAGTTACGCGGTTGCCACCGGGCGGCTGATGATGCGCCTGCCCTGGCAATGCCGGGTTTTTGAGTACTGGATCGGAGGGGAGGCGGGGTATGTTCCGCTGGCCCCGACACCGGCTTCTGCCGGATTCGCCGTTGATGAAAGCAGAACGCTGATCGGACCCTCCGCGGTGGCCTGGCAGGTCGCGGCTTATGCCAACGGGCTGACGGACCGGCACCGCATTGGCGTACTTTACGGGCAGACCGAACCGCAATGGCTGGTATCGAGCAGTTTTCGTCCGAACAACACGATGTCCGAAGTCCGGTACCGTTTTACATTTTCGCAACGGCTGAATTTTGAGGCGCGGTATCGTTTTCGCACGGACCTGTTCCGCCCGGCCGGCGCCGAATACACCCGTCAGGACCGTGATTTCTACGCCCGCATCACCTGGCGTTTCTGAGGGGGTGGGGGTATCGCAGCCTTCCGCGTGAGCCGCATCCAAAAAAGCCTTTGAAATGGCTGATGAATCTCGATTTTAAATTGTGAGCAGGGCGCCGAACATCCACAGGAAAACTCCGGGGTTGTTTGCGGACGGTTTTTTTCTCAATCCTGAATAAAAACCATTTCCGACCAGAACGCCAGGCAATGCTCCAGAAACTCTTTGGTTTGATGGAGTGGATCAGGAAATGGAGGTGCATATTTGCCGGGGAAAACGGTAATCAGAGTTGGGAACGGATGCTTGGCTATGATGGCATGCAGTTCCCATGTTGGAAAATTCCGGAGGGTCCTGGCTGTCCTTATTTTGTATCCATTCCTTTCCGAGTTCCGCAGCGTTTTTCGCTCTTCATCGGAAAGTTGGTCTGTGTGCACAAGTCCCTCGAAACCAATGCCAAGGGGAAAAGAATCAGAAGAAAAACGGAATGCCAGCCGGTATTTTTGAGGATCATGGTGTGCCGATGTTTCAGCCAAATGCTCAAAGCTGCAAAGCTTTTCAAAAAGCGAGGATGGATGTGACGTAAACTCCGGGTGAAATCTTGATCCTGGTAGTTTTGCCGACTCCAGAACATAGTCGAGACCTTTTCCTGATTCATCAGCCAGCCAGCGCAGATAATCATTCGGTATGTCACGAAAATGATGCAGTGCGTGGAGCTGATTTTCAACCGGAAACCTTATGTTTCTAAGGGTCATTTCTTTTTCAGCATATAGATTACACCGAGAATAACTCCAAGGAAAAAGAGAAAACTGAAGGTGTTGTAATAGATATCCCTGTTGCCTCCCAGTACGGCCGAAGCCCATTCGGAACCATCGTAAACAGCAGAAAAAACGGCCAGAAAGGCCACCACCAAAAGAGCGTTTTTAATTCGTCTCTCATTGCTCTCTTCTTGATGTTTCCGTTTTTTCTCCTTCAGTGCCGCGTCCCGGTCAATAGCTTTCTTTAGCTTTTCAAGCTCAAGTTCCAGATTCAGGCTGTGTCTGATCTTGTCATAGATTACCTGAGGCAGAAAGTTGTGCGAAATCTGGTCGAAATTGAAATCGCGGTCAAATTTGTAGAACTCCTCGTCAAGAGTACTGTGGTCTGCAGGGTCGTGAAATCTTTTGTTGAGCTCAATGAGATAATTCTTGGCAAACAGGGCACTCACATAGATAAACCGGAAGTACTTGGTTTCCCAATTGTAATTGTACACACTGCCCTTGTGAAGCACGGTAAAGGTGTCAAAAAGCGCGAGTGCTGACCAGTTATCGAATACGGCAACCCTGTTTTCCTGATGCAGGCTCTCGAAGTAGGATGTATCGGGCCTGAGGGATGGTATTTTGCCTTCCCCGATGGACGACCCCACGGGAGAACAGGTAGCCATGTCAAAAAGCAGGTGGTCTCTCGTGTATTTCCCGGAGAATGTGAAATCATGTTCGATTACAGTAAATGCCTTCTGCTTGTTGCCGTTGAGAAGGGGTTCTGTCACATCGAATGGTAAACACGGGTTCGAAAAAATCTGCTGTTCCAGGCGGTTATTACGAACGGCATTTATCAAAAAGCTGATGTCATCAAAGGTTTTTTCCATGAAACGAATCCTGAAGGCAACAATCCCGATCCCATGTGGGAACAGGAAAAAGTCTGCATAGTCTATCTCAAGATGATGCTCACCTACCGTTATCGGCTGCGATAGAGGCAGGGTGTAAGCCTGTTTCAGCTCTTCCGGATGTGAATCGGTTTTTCCAAGGAGGCAATTGGCAAAAGAAGAGTAAAAATAGTCATTGAAATCCTCGTGAAGATTTTGCGACTTGACGCCGGTTTCGTCATTGTAATGTAAGTTGGGCTGGTTGTCACGAAAAGTGTGTGCCTGCCATGGAATAAGTCCATTACGGCGAGAGGATTTTCCTGATACGGGCTGGTACCTGAAAGCATTGCAAAATATCGTATATGCCTGCAGTGGAACCGATGTGCTGATTTCTTCTACCATTCGCTTGCTTCGGTTGATAACTTTTTGAAAAGATGTTTCGGGCTATGCTTGCCGCATCATGTAATTTGTATAATTAAATCGGTAAATTAAACTTATTATTAATTTTTATCAGCTTTGTCAAAGCCGGGCAGAGAGGGTTTTCGGGAATAATAATTTCTAAAGGAGTTCATCAAATATGGATATCCAGCAGTGGTTGAGCGAAATAGGTAAGGAAAAATATGTAAGAAACTTCAAAGAGCATGAAGTTGATTTTGATTACCTGATACATCTTGAGCGATTTGATCTGCTGGAAATGGGAATTGCATCCCTGCCTGACCGCAAGGCGATCATGGCTGAAATCAAGCTTCTGAAACAAGGGCGGCAACCGGAATACAGGGAAAAGGAGGCGTCACCACAACAACGGAATCCAGCCGATACTGCTCACCAGCCGAACCAAGCCGGTACTTCCGGGCACGGCGGATCCGGACTCAGCGGATCCGGGCACGGCGACGGGTATCATAGCGGCCCGGAGAACGGTCCGGTCACTCAGATGAAGAAGGTTGCGGCCGAAGCTGTAGCCGAACAGAGTCCATCGGAAGCAGAAACTCTGAATTATAGCCACTTGCCGTATCCGGCCGCCTGGCGTATCAAAAAACTGCAGGAGGCAATCGAAAGTGATGTGTCATGGTGGGATCGCGTGTCTTTCTACAAAGATGGTGTTGAGGCTGCTCTGAAAAGCTATGTCGGATATTTGATCGGGATTTATCTCCGCTCTTCGGTTCGGTGCAACGAATGTGATACCGCATTGCTGCGAAAACTGGCACGCCCATCCACAGGGACCTGGGTCGCTATTTTTGACCAGCTTATGAATCAGTTAAAGAATGAAAACGAACTGACGAGTTTGTTTTTAAACGTTTTTTACAAGCAAAAAGGGGAGAAACTCGCGCCATCGGACTACATGAAGCAACTGAATGAATTCGTGCGGTTTCGAAACGAAATACATCATGGAGCCCGGCTCTCGGACGATCAGTACCGGAAAGAGTTGGAAAAGTACCTGCCGCAATTTGCTGAAATACTCAAAGAGACCCGCTTTTTGCAGGGTTATCCGGTTATTCAGCCGCAGAGCAAACAACAGGCTTTTTGTTGGACGGGAATAGAAACCGGGGTGGTTTCCGGCCATTTTTCCGAGCCGACCTTCGGCAAAACCGGCATCATGATTGACAAGAAGTTTTTCAGGCTGGAGCCGTTTTTCATGGTTCATCAGGAAGAAGGCATGTCCAAATCAGCCCTGATGTATTACGATAGCCAGAAGTCCTTCAGCAAAAAAAAGCGCAGTCTTTATATGCTGGATTATGAGCAGGGAATGCGGATAGCATCCTATCCGCCGGTGATCGTTCTGGAAGAGCTCTTTCAGGAGTCCATGCTTCAAAAAGTTTTCAATGCATTTCATGCGACCATTCTGAGCATCGACAAGCATGTGCGCAATTTTTCGGCCCTGCTGGACTCCTATGCGGATTTTTCCGGCCGATCCTTCGTGCTTGAAAAGATATCCGGATTCCGTGCCGCAAAAAGCAGCGGCATTTTTGCTGTCGTGGGTGAACCGGGGATCGGTAAAACGGCGCTTCTGGCCAATTTGATCGACCCCGCTACAGGTACACCCCATTATTTTTTCCGCGCCTCTTCCAATGTTTGTGATCCGGATGACTGTTTGTCGAGTCTGTATCATTTCCTGCTCAAGAAATACAATATCGAAAATGAGAATCCGCCATCCGGCCCTGCGGATATGCGCGTTCAGTTTGAAAACTTGCTCCACACCATCTCAATGTTGTTGCAACAGGGCCGGCAGGAAATCATCGTGATTGATGCGGTGGATGAGTCGGCGCTTACAAGCGACGGCAAATCAATGGCAGACCTTATACCGGCATTCCTTCCGGCTGATATCTTTTTTATTGTCAGTTCTGTATCGAATAGCCCGGTACTCGGTCAGCTGTCCACACGTGAAGATTTCTCTGAATATCGCATCCTGGCTGACTCCGAGGAGAATCGTACCGATGCCTACGCGTATGTCGCCGCGAAATTGATGGACCATGTTCCGGCTGACAAACAGCGGCAGATTGCGGATCTGGCCCGCTGGAATTTTCTCTTCATGAAACAGGTCACAACGGCAATTACGGAGGACGGATTCCCGGTTGGCAAAGTGAGTGAATTCCTTAAGGAAAACTCCGGCCTGGAACAGTGGTACAATGGATTTTGGGAACGGTTAAAACAGAAACTGGACTCGCAGCCCGATAAACTTGAGGATATTACCTCTGTTTTGGGTGCCGTTTTTGCCGCTCGCGATCCCGTTACAAAAAATCAGATAACAGATACGCTTTCCATGAGCCCGCTTCGTTTCGACTGGTGCCTCCGATTTGTCGGGCAGTATCTGGAAACCATACCCGTTAACGAAGCAGGAGTGGGTGGGAAAACTTCAGACACCATTGTTTTTTATCGATTTTTCCACAGCAGTTTTACCGGGTTTCTGAAGAAAAGGGTAATACAAGACCCGAAATATTACCACAAATTGTGGGCTGCATCACTAAAAGACTGGTTAGATATGGATGGATTTGAGCAGACGTACGCAATTCGAATGCTTCCGGAGCATCTTCATGAAAGCGGCCAGAAGGAAGCGCTGATTACACTCACAACGGATGTTGTTTTTACAGGTATCCGCTCACTGGATGACTCCCATTTTGAGCTGGTCCGTTACTGGAAGGATGCCGATAAGAAGGTGATCCGGGATCGGGCCCGAAGTTCCGCAGAGGCAAATGCCGGAAAGACGGACCTGCCGGTAAAACCGATACGCATGATGTTGAGTATGGGGGAGCTTTTTCAGCACATAGGAGAGTATGACGAAGCGCTCTGGTACTATCAGAAAGCAGGTAAAGTTGCAAGCAGGAAAGACCCGGAAGAGGAAGGGCATGTACTGTTGGCGACCGGCTGGTGTTATCGTCACATTGATAAATTTGATGACGCTATCGCTTCATTCCGGAAAGCCATCCCCAGATTTGAAAAAGCGGGTCGCCCCGACCTGATGGCCAGATGCTACTCAATCATGGGTATAAATCAATGGCAGAAGTTTCAGGATGTGCCTGCCATGGACAGTCTGAAGGAAGCGTTACAGCTTTTTGAACAGACACAGAATCGACGGAACCTGGCAGAGGCACATAACCACATGGGTATCATACTGAGAGGCCTCGGGCTGTCGGACAAAGCCTTTTTTCACCTGAATGAGACGCGACGGCTGCTTGAAGAACTGAACGATCAGAAAGGTCTGGGGAAAGTGTTAAACAGCCTCGGTACCGCTTCGTGGTGGAGTGGCAATTACGAGAAGGCCCTCTCTTTCTACGCAGAAGCCAATGACATCAATGATCGCATCAACCAACCCTATATCATGGGACTCACACAAAACAATCTGGGGTACATTCATCTGGAGATGGGCAACCCGGAGAAGGCGAAAGAAGCGTTTGACAAGGGGCGGTCGCTTCGGATAAAAATGAATATCGAAAGTTTTGAAATGATGGATGTCAGTGGGTTGGCACGGGCAGAACTCGAATCCGGCAATACAGACGAAGCCCTTGCCTTGTCCGGCCTGGCGATTGAAACTCTGGCCAAATACGACACGGTCGAGGACTTGCAAAGAGCATTTTTCAATCACGCCCTGATTCTTGACAAGGCCGGCAATCCGCGGGAAGCAGAAAAATACCTTGAAAAAGCCAGGAAAATCGTCCACGAGCGTGCAGACAAGATTGAGGACGCCGATCTCAAAAAAACATTTCTCGAGCAGGTCCCGCTGCATCGGGAGATTTTTGGCTATCAAACCGGATCGTAAGCATAAGCAAAGCGAAAGACACTTCACAGACCTGGATCGCCATCACCCTGTTGGTAATGAATCTGTCAAGACTGTCTGCAAACTCAGGCTGGGTGATTTTCTCAAAGAGCTGGAGTTGACAGAAGGCAAAGCAACCGGCATACCTCTTATCAGAAAAGCACTGAAGGATAATGATTCGCCTGATCCTGTTTTTCGCAGTGATGACGCCAGAAGCTTTTTTAGGTGGAGTTTTTTATTCATCCGGCGTTTGAAGATGACCAAGGAAAAAGCAAGGATGCTTACCCTGAGGTAAAAGACGAATCTTCCAAAAGAAAAGGGGAACGAAGTATGCAGGCTGTCTTTTTTCTTATAAAACAAAATCCATCCACTACCATTTCTGAATTAGCTTCTGAAATTGGTGTCTCAACCAGAAGTATCGAAAAGCAGCTTACCAAGCTCAAAGAGCAAAAAATGATTAGAAGAGTTGGTTCGCGTAAATCCGGTTATTGGGAAGTCATGGGCGATTCAAAGTTCGGAATAAAAGTTCGGAATAAAAGTGTCTGTAAGCTACATAATAGTCTACAAAACCTTATTATTATACAGCTTGTAAATCTTGTTTATTCCGAACAAATGTTCGTTGTAAGTTCGGAATATTTTTAAGTATTTCTCAGTTGTTTTGGAATTTGCAATGCCGGCAAAACAGTCCGGAAAAACAATGCGCGCCTCTCATGGTGTTATTCATTTTCTTAAGTATCTTATGCTCAATGTTTTAAGACATATAAACAGCACTAATTTGTCGTA
Organism: Balneolales bacterium; assembly: GCA_007127665.1. GTDB lineage: Bacteria > Bacteroidota > Rhodothermia > Balneolales > Natronogracilivirgulaceae > SKNL01. Next base: position 7,132 of record SKYY01000018.1, read on the forward strand.
AATATATACAAAATGTGCGACAAATTACTGGCGAGGTCAAAAATCAGAAATAAAAATTGGAATTAGTATCTGTATGCATAATATCAGCTTTAGCCTGATATATGTACTTTAAAAAGAACCTGTCAATTGAGTTTCTCTCTGGAAGTAGATACTTTTCATACCTCATAAGTCAGTTCTGAGCTGATATAAAAGATATGAGTGGTAAACTAATCTCAAAACAATCCGGTAAGCTGCTTTCCTGGTTCAATCAACAGAATCAGGCATGCTTTACGTTTACCGAGGCAGCAATGGCTCTTCCGGAATCCGGGGAAGGCGCCATCAGGGAGCTGCTTAGTGACATGACCAGGCGAGGGCTTTTATTGCGAATTAAAAGAGGGGTATACTATATCATACCCTATGAGGAAGATGCCGATTCTTTTATGCCTGACTGGCATCTGATAGCAGAAAAACTGGTCAACGGCAAAGAGCACTACATCGGTTATTACTCCGCACTTCAGATTCACGAACTGATTACCCAGCCCTCCATTAAAGAGCAAATAGTGGTTGCCGAACAGATACGGCCTTCTGTCATCCACGTAAAAACAATCCCGTTTCAGTTCATCTATCACAACGCAAACCACTTCTTTGGAGCAAAAAAGACGTGGATCGATTCCTATCACAAAGTCAATTGCTCCGATCTGGAAAAAACCCTTATTGATTGTCTCTTTAAGCCAGGCTATGCGGGCGGGATTGTGGAAATTGCCAAAGCCATCCACCTTTCAAGAAATCAGATCCAAAACGACAAAATACTGGATTATGTCGGCAGATTCCGGTCTCAGGTTGTCATTAAGCGACTTGGATTTCTGTTGGAATTACTTGAAGTTGCAACACCGGTCTTGGATAAGCTGCGGGAAATGAAAACAGATTCATACGAGGTGTTGGATCCCGAGCTTCCAAGAAAAGGCAAACATAGCCGCCGCTGGAGCATTCAGCAGAACCTCGAAAACGAAACCATTACCTCTGCACTCTATACATGATTCTGCCGGCTGAAATACAGCAAAAAGCACGTCATTCAGGCGTTCGAGATCAACAAATTGAAAAAGATTATGTGATCTCCTGGGTGTTACAAGCAGTTGCCCAACACGACCAACTGTCAGCAAACCTCGCATTCAAGGGAGGAACCGTTCTGAAAAAGGTCTATTTCGATAACTACCGATTCTCTGAAGATCTGGATTTTACACTATTGGATAACGGGATTTCTAATGATGAAGTCGTAACCTGGTTTAATGAGTTATTCCCTTACGTGAGAGATGAAGCAAATATTCCACTGGACATTGTTGAAAGAAATGAACATGAAGATGGCGGGATTAATTTTTATATCCGGTTTATTGGGCCTCTTGGCGGAAAGGGCCGTAACAAAAAGATTAAAGTGGATATTTCGAGAAGTGAGGTTCTTTGCTATAAACCAGAAGAACACCCGGTACTTCTCTCCTATTCCGATCAGCAAGAACACCGACTGCTTTGTTACAGCCTGGAAGAAATACTTGTTGAAAAAATGAGATCGGTTATGCAGCGAATGCAAGCCAGGGATTTTTATGATATATGGTATTTGCTGGAAGTATATCAGATGAATCCAGATTATCATATTTCAGAATTTGCAGTGAAATGTGAGGCTAAAGGTTTAAAAGCCTCTGACTTTCTTGAAAAATTGCGAGAACGACTCCCACAGTATAAGGGACGATGGCAGCATTCCATGGATGCGCAGATAAAGCAG
>SKYY01000090.1 GCA_007127665.1 Balneolales bacterium
ACGTCCGCTCCGGCACACGCTCATGGGCCAGACCCGGGACGATGCGGCCGGGGAGGCCTTCGACAAAATCGGGAAACTGCTCGGCCTGGCCTATCCTGCCGGACCCGAAATCGACCGGCTGGCCCGTGACGGCGACCCCGCTTTCTACAATTTCCCGCGTGCCATGATGAAAAAGGGGCTTGATTTCAGCTTCTCCGGACTCAAGACCTCGGTGCTCTACTACCTTCAGGACATCCCGGAACAGGAGCGCGCGGACTTTATATCAGAGCACCTGAACGATCTGTGCGCCAGTATTTCCGCGGCCATCACCGATGTGCTCATCCACAAGCTGCGGCAGGCCGTGCGTAAAACCGGGGTCAAAAGCGTGATCATCGCCGGTGGCGTATCCGCCAATTCGATGCTGCGGGAGAAGGCGCGCAACATGGCCGGGGAGCTCGGGGCGTCACTGCACATTCCCCATCCAAAATACTGCACCGACAATGCCGCCATGATCGCGGTCACCGGTTGGTTCAAGGCAAGGGAGGGGATGATCGACGACCTGCACCTGAAGCCGTACGCCCGATACCAGTGGGAGAAAACGACCGGGTAAACAGGAGTTATTCCTGGCGAGTGGGCGTTATTCCTGGCGAGTGGGCGTTATTTTTGGCGAGTGGAAGTTATTCCTGCTGAATGAGTTCTTCCGGGTGCCAGTGAGTTTCACCCCGACGAACCCACCTTTTTGCACGCTTCCACGGCCAGACGGTCCACCCTGTTGTTGCGCTCGTCGTCGGAGTGGCCTTTCACCTTGACCCACTTTACGTCGTGCGGACGCATGGCATCCAGCAGCTGCTCCCAGAGATCCCGGTTTTCCACCGGTTTCTTGTCGGCTTTTTTCCAGCCCCGGCGCAGCCAGTTGTCCACCCAGCCCTGAGTGAAAGCATTGACGATGAGGGCACTGTCGCTGTGGATGGATACGCGGCAGGGACGTTTGAGGGCGCGCAGGGCTTCGATGACGGCCTTCAGTTCCATCCGGTTGTTGGTAGTGTGGGGGGCGCTGCCGCTCAGAGTGCGTTCCCTGCCCTTCCACTGGAGCAGGGCTCCCCAACCGCCGGGGCCGGGATTGCCGCTGCAGGCGCCGTCAGTATACACGATGACGTGTGGCTTGCTCATGAAAACTGATTTTGCTGTTTTGGCGCGTCGGGATCATCCGGCAGAAGCCAGCGCTCTGAAATGTCTTGCAGCGCCTGATTGTATCGGCTGGTATTGGCGGCAACCTGCATCTGCCAGTCAGACGGGTTGGACGGGTCCATGGAGGAGAGACCCCGGCTGACGTTGATCAGCGGAATTCCCTGGTGGCGAATAAGATGCTTCGCCAGTTCGTCCACCGAGCCACCCTGGGCGCCGACCCCCGGAATCAGGAGCGGCGCTTCTGGAAAGGCCTGCATTACCGGTCCATAGAACGCGCTCTGCGTTGCCCCGATTACCATGCCAAGCGTACCGGGATGTTCCAGCGCGGTGCTGCGCAACCGGCCGGCAATGTATTCGCTGAGCGAGCTTGCCCCTTCGAAGGGACGCATCATCAGGTCCGTGGCACCCGGGTTGGAGGTGAGCGTGAGCGCGTAGGCGGCACGGTTCGTATCCTGAAGAAAAGGGTGGAGCGTATCCAGCCCGATGAAAGGGAACAGGGTGATGGCATCGAACCCGAAGCGGTCGAACCATGCGGTTTTATAGCGTGCGTTGGTGTGCGGCACGTCGCCCCGCTTGGCGTCGGCGATCAGGACCTTGCCCGACGGGATGGCGTCGAGTACATCGTTGAGGGCATGGAAAGCGTCTGTTCCCAGTGCCTCGAAATAGGCGATGTTGATCTTATAGGCCGCTACTCCGGTTTTGGTCTGTTCGATCATCCGGAGGCAGAATGTGACGGCGGCCTCCGTTTCGGAAAGCCCCCGGTTCCGGATTTCCGGTGGTAAGTGCTCCGGCACAGGGTCCAGCCCGGCGCACAAAACGGTACGTGATGCCCGTACGGAAGCCAGCAGTTTTTGCGTGTAGGTCATGGTCGGATGATTTGTTCCGGCGCAAAATACGATAATATTTAATGCGATTTCGGGATATATTGTGTGCCAGTCTGTGCGGTCTGCAGCCCGAATGTGTTTTTGCTGCATACGGGAAAGCCGCACCCGGACAAAAAATCCAGATGTGCAGAAATTCAGATGGATAAAAATCCGAATGGATAAAACCTGATAAATATAATCGCGGACTTTAATTAATTACCGGCCAATGGCAACTGACACCTGGTTCGAATCCTGGTTTGACAGTCCCCTCTACGAACAGCTCTACGCCAACAGGGATGACACCGAGGCGGCGATGCTGGTGGGATGGATCGCGGGACTGCTTCCACCCGAGAGGTATCCTCTGACTGTGGATATGGGATGCGGGCGTGGGCGCCACTCCCTGCTGCTGGCGAAAGAAGGCTATCGGGTGACAGGGGTCGACCTCTCCCCGAAAGCGATCAAGAAAGCCCGCGGAAAGGCAGCGGATGAAAATCTCGCGGATCTTCAATTTGAAATCGGGGATATGCGCACGTGGCATGGCGCTCCATGTGACCTCATGTGCAATCTCTTTACGAGCTTCGGATATTTCAGCGATGACGACAACAATTTGCGTGTAATATCGAATATGTGCGCCAACCTGAAGCAGGGTGGATGTCTGGTGATGGACTACCTGAATCCTCAGGCGGTGCGCAGCAATCTGGTTCCTGAAGAGACCGTATCCCTCGGGAACATGACCTGCCGTATCAGCAGGGCAATCGAAAAAGATACCGTTGTGAAATCCCTTACCTTTGTTTCTTCGGCAGACGGTAAATCGATGACCTACCAGGAGCGCGTCAAACTGTATGGAAGGGAGTGGTTTGAGAATGCTTTCATAGACCGGGGAATGGTCATGGAGAGGCTTTGCGGGGATTACCGCGCCGGGACGTTTGACCCGGAAGCCAGTCCAAGGATGGTGATGGTGGCCCGCAAAAGAGACCCTGCTTCACCCTGACCTGGTTTCAGACTCCCGGAACCGGTCCAGTTTTTTCAGTTTGCTGCGCAGTGTACCCCTTGGTAAATCCAGCAATTCGGCAGCTCTGGTGATATTCTGACCCGTTTTCTCCAGCGCCCAGCCTATGATTTCCTCTTCTTTTTCCTGGATGAAAGCTTCGAATGGTGGATACTGATTGTTGGCGGATGCGGTGCTTTGCGCCTTTCCGGAAGGGAACAGATCATTTCCGGAGCCCAGCGTGGTGGCAATGCTGAAATCGGAAGTAGCCACGATGCGTTCCACGGTGTTTTCCAGCTGCCGGACATTGCCCGGCCAGTCGTAAGCCATAAGGTTGTCATAAAAAGTGCGGTCCAGACGCGTAAGTATATCCCCGGCCCCCAGTTTCTTGAAGAAATGACTGACCAGTGCGGGGATATCCTCCTTCCGGTCCCGAAGCGGCGGCAGATGCAGGGGGATGATATGCAAGCGGTAATACAGATCCTCGCGAAACCGGTTCTCCCGGACCAGCTGCTCCAGGTTTACTTTTGTCGCGCAGATGACACGCACATCCACGGAAATGGTTTTCATACCGCCGACACGGACAAACTGGCGTTCTTGCAGCACACGAAGCAGTTTTACCTGAAGATTGAGAGGAAAATCGTCTATGTCATCTATAAAAATCGTCCCTTTGTGCGCCCGCTCGAAATAGCCGTTGTGCTGCTGGATGGCACCCGAGAAGGCACCCTTCTCATGCCCGAAAAGCTCGCTTTCGATCAGGGTTTCCGGAATGGCGGCGCAGTTGATGGCAATGAAGGGCTGATCCCGGCGGCTACTTTGCTGATGAAGGGCACGGGCGATGATCTCTTTTCCGGTGCCGCTCTCGCCCTGGATGAGGACCGTGTAGTCATGCGCCGCCACGTTGCGGACCGTTTCCAACAGCTTGCGTATGGATGGGGAACTGCCGATAACGGATTTGTTCTCCATCCGTTCCAGACGTTTTTTCAGGGTTTTGTTTTCATGCCTGACCTCAAGGTAATCACGAACGTTGTTCATCAGACTGATGAACTTCTCCGGTGATAGCGGTTTGGTAATGTAGTCGTAAGCGCCAAGTTTGAGAGCAGCCACAGCGGTTTCAACGGATGCGTAAGCCGTGATTACGATCACCACGCAGCTTTCATTGGATTCCTTGGCTGCTTTCAGGATGTCGATTCCCCCTTTTCCTGGCAGGCGCAGGTCGGTGATAACGACATCATAAGCGCCGGTTCCGGCCCTTCTGACCCCTTTGTCTCCGTCGGCAACACTCTCGACTTCATAGCCCTCCTTATTCAGGAGGTTGGCCAGCGTGATCCTTGTAATCCGTTCGTCCTCAACGAGTAATACTTGCATCTGTAAAATCGATTTAGATTCATATGGTCTGAATGAACTCACATGACAGGATGTAATCATGCCGATGTGTGTCAGCCGGAGTCTGTCATGTCCGGTTCATTTTCCATCTCCAATGGCAGTGTAACAGTGAATTCCGTGTACTCGCCCTTCTTGCTTGTGACGGAAATGGTGCCGTTGTGCGATTCAACGATTCCAAGTGTCACGGAAAGACCGAGCCCGGTCCCTTTGCCGGTCTCTTTGGTTGAATAAAAGGGTTCGAAGATCACTTTCAGTTCTTCATCCGGGATGCCGGTTCCATTGTCCCGTACCCGGATGATCATCTTTCCGTCAGCGGCCTGCATTCCAACAATGATTTCACCTTCCTCATCGACGGCGTCAAGGCTGTTCAGAAGCAGGTTCATGAGAATTTCCTGCATCAGGTTGGGATCCGCCTTAACGCGTGGCAAGTCCTTGCCAGTGCGGACATGCAGCCGGATCCGTTTCTCCTTCAGCCGGTACTCCAGCAGGTCCCTCACAGTGGTGATCTGCTTTTCCAGATCAATTGCCTGCGTCTCTTTGGGCCGTTGCCGTGCATATCCGAGCAGCTTGGTGACCACAGACTCGATCTGAGTCAATCCATCATCGATCATGTTCAGGTACTCAACCGTCTGTTCCCGGTTGTCCAGGTCCTTTTTGATCCCGAATACGCAAAACCGCATGCCATTCAGCGGATTGTTCACTTCATGGGCCACACCGGATGCCAGCCGGCCGATAGATGCCAGCTTCTCGGCCTGGAAAATCTGGTTCTGCGCTTTTTCCAGTTCGATTTTGGATTGGGAGAGGCGCTTCTTCATCATCTCGAAGTGGTCGATGAGAAAGCCGATCTCATCACTGCGGGCGGGCAGAACGGTTCCGATGCTGGAATCAAGATCAAACTTGTCTATCTCGGTCACCAGGTCTTTCAGTGATGTAAGTACCCTTCCAATGAAATAATAGAGCAGCCCGATGGTCACGAACATGGCAATAACTGTGAGCCCGAGAAGCTGAAAAAAAGCACTGCGCACTTTTTCATGGATATTCGAGGCATCGAATCCCATCAGCACCGTACCCCAGCGCTTTTCACCGATCTGGAGGGGCTGCAGTATTTCGAGCATCCAACCATGCTCCGGGTGTTCCGAAATGGAGGTGAGCACTTCGCGTGTCCGGATTACCGGCAGAATCTGCGGATCCATGAGCTGCCGGCCATATTGCGAAAGGTCGCTGTGTGCAATAATGCGGTTCCTGTTGTCCTGAATGGAGATGTAAACAACCCCTTCCACGTTGTCACGGAAATTGTGGACATGGCTGATAAGCAGGTCGTCCCTGGATCCCTGCTCGTTTTCAGCCTGGATCATGGCCTCGATTACGGGTATGGAAAAGGCCGTGGCAATCGACATGGCATTATCTGTTTCCTGCTCAATGATCAGTGTGCGCCACTGATGCAGAATTCCGATGGATATTGTGATCATCAGCAGAGAAACCACCACTCCTATGATGGATAGCACGCGCAGCTTGATGCTGGACCGGAACCAGGTCCTGAGTGTATCAACAATATTCGTCATGGTGGCGGCTCCTCCAGAATCTGAGCCGCCAGCTGATCGTAATCAGTGGATTGTGCCCGGATGAAGCCGTTGCGGAATTCCGGGTCCCACTGGGAAACCAGACCGGCATATTTTGGTTCGGCTGGATCAATGTTCAACAATGCGCTGGTGATGGACGCGGTAATGGATGGATCGTGCTTTGTGGAGACCACAACCGGCGACCCCGGCACAGGGTCGGAGCGCTTGATGATCCGAAGGCCCTGATCCCGGAACTCGTCCGCCACACGGTCTTTGACGCTTCCGGCATCGTAATTGCCGCGAAGAACCTCATAAACCACACTGTGATGATGTCGGAAATGTTCGACTTTTTTGAGATCCCCCCTCATGATCCCGTTCCGGGAAAAGCCGGACTGCAGGAGCCAGTTTCCGGAAAAGGAGTTTTCCGAGGGCAGTGCCAGTTTGCGCCCGCTGAGTTGTGAAATTGAGTGGATATCGGAATCCTCCTGCACAATGATCACAGATTGAAAAAAAGGCTGGCCGTCTTCATTGAGCGGTTTGAGAATGGGTTCAAGTCCGTAGTCACCCCGCGAGGTGATATATATGTAGGATCCGAGAAATGCTGCGTGGACCTCGCCTGTAGCCAGCTGGGCAACCGCTTCCTCATAACTGCGGCTGATTATGAGCTCAAAATGGTATTCTGTCTCGTCAGAAAGATAGTCCATCAATGGCTGGTATCCCTGATAGAGGACATTTGCCGGGAATCGTGAAATCACTCCAAAGCGCACCGTATCCTGCGCAACGGTCGCATCTATGCCAGATGTAGCAATGTCTTCCGGCCAGGGCGAGCGGATGTCGACGATCACACGGTGCAGAAGGAATGTAATGATAGCCAGTGCCATGAGCACAGTCAGACCAGCCAGCACAATTTTCTTCCTTATCATTGTAAAGGAATTATTAGGATTGCCTGCAATTCTATTCGTCATTGGCTTTCAGCAAAGATCATTCCTTTAGAGACACTCTATTGGTTTAAGCTGCTATTTAGTCATTCAAGAGGCAAGTTACAAAAAAATGGCGGAATATCGCCGCTAATCCGGCGACCATACGCCAGTGTTGGCGGCCATACGCCGGGGAGTTGTCATTTTCATCCATTCCGAACATGATAAAAGGTGATTTCGACCGATTTAAAACCTTTTGGGTAAGGTGGCACGCTGTTTGCCGGTTGTTGCAATTGTCAATGTGTAAAAAAACCTGAATCCGCTAAACACTTGCAAACCATGAGCAAAGAACAACTTAACATAGGCGAAGCCTCAAAGCCGAGATTTGAATTTCGCACATTCGGGCAGCAGTTTGACGACGCGCACTACCGCATGTCGCGACTATCCGTCCCCGTGCCCGAAAAGGTCTGGGAGCGTCACTCTGATGAAGTCTACATTCTTTCCCGCACCAACGACATCAACAATACAAAAATCCGTGATGGCAAGATGGACATCAAGACCTATGTTCAGACGGTAGACGGGCTGGAGCAGTGGAATCCGCTAATGAAAGGGGAGTTCCCGATGAAAAAAGAGGTTCTTGAGAACGAAGTTGTCCCGGCTTTCCAGGTGGAGATGGGCGCCCTGAAAAAGGACACCTACACCCTTGAGGAGTTTCTGTCACTGGTGGATGCGCATCCTGAGCTGCAGGCGGTCCGGGTGCACAAGCAGCGCTTTGGCTACATGGTCAACGAAACGATCTGTGAGTACGGCTATGTGCTGATCAACGGGGCCCGGGTGGCGACCATAAATTCGGAATCCACCGAAATAGAAGACATAAAAAAGACCCTTGCCGATGTGGGACTGGAAGGCATTGAAAATATCAATTACCTGCAGGCGATCAAGCGGGTGATAGGCATGATCAACAAGCCGCTGGCCAACGAATAATTTGGATGCGGATCATCCGGCCCGCGTCCGGAATCCGGCAACCGGTAACCGGCACTTGAACACCCGGCAACTGGATGCAGGACACTTGACGGCGGATTTCGGATGGCACCGGTCGCTGCTTTGGCAACGGACGGACATCCACCAGAATAAAACACATTAATACAAATAAAATCAGTTATGGCACAGGAAATCGAACGGAAGTTTCTGGTAAAAGGCGATTTTAAAGGCGAAGCTTACAAGGAGACCAGGATTACACAAGGGTATCTTTCATCGGTACCGGAGCGTACGGTAAGGGTACGTGTGAAAGGCGACAAAGGATTTATTACCATCAAGGGTATCGGTGATGAGACCGGTGCCAGCCGGTATGAATGGGAGAAGGAGATACCGGTAGGGGAGGTGCAGGAGTTGTTGAAGATCTGCGAACCGGGCGTCATTGACAAGACGCGGTATCTGGTGAAGCACGGCGATCACACCTATGAAGTGGATGAATTTTACGGTGACAACGAGGGGCTGGTCATTGCCGAGGTTGAGCTGCAATCCGCCGACGAATCGTTTGCAAAGCCGGAATGGCTTGGTGAAGAAGTGACCGGCGACGTCCGCTACTACAATTCGATGCTGATGAAAACGCCCTACAAGGAGTGGAAGTGAAAAAGCAGTAAACCGCAGTTTTAAAGATCTCAGGACATGAGTGAAGCAGAAAAAAACAAGAAGCAACCCGATCATTACAAGGTTGATGAGAACGGAAATTCGTACGATCCGCTCGACATGCACAACTATTCGATCGAAAAACTTCCCGTCCGGGAAAAGTCGAATATAGAGGCATGGATGGCAATGATCGGGGCGCCCCTGGCCGTCATCACATTTATTGTTGTGGCATTTGTGGTGGATATCCCGTTCCTGCAACAATTTGATGTCACCACGCTTCAGTCTGAGAGGGCTGCTGCAGTATATGCCGAGATCGGTGACGATCAGTTCAGCCAGAAGAATCATTTCATGCTGGC
>SKYY01000247.1 GCA_007127665.1 Balneolales bacterium
TGGAGTTAATCGGGTTGCAGTGATGCGATGGTTTCGGTGGGATCTTCCAGGCGATCCTCCGGACGTTTTTCTATGACATACCGGTCCATGACAAGCACATCCATATCGGTTCGCATGAAGCAGCGCCAGGCGTCCTCAGGCGTGCAAACAATTGGCTCACCCCTGACATTGAAACTGGTGTTGATGAGGACCGGACATCCGGTTCGTTGCTCAAATGCCGTCAGCAGCGCATGATAGCGCGGATTCACAGCCCGGTCTACGGTCTGGATGCGTGCGGATCCGTCAACATGGGTGATGGCAGGCAGGTCGGAGCGGATCTGGTAAAGCTTTTCCAATCCATGCACGGATGTATCCACCGGTTTCCGCAGTCTTCGGGCCACATCGGCCACAAGGAGCATGTAGGGACTCGGTTCATCCAGTTCGAAGTAATCCCGGACCTGTTCCACGGCAACACTTGGGGCAAAGGGCCGGAAACTTTCGCGGTACTTGATTTTCAGGTTGAGTTTGCGCTGCATTTCCGCAGAACGGGGATCGCCGAGGATGGACCGGCCCCCAAGAGCACGCGGTCCGAACTCCATGCGGCCCTGGAACCATCCGACTACTTTTCCATCCGACAGCAGCCCGGCCGTGCGGGCGAGCATCTCCTTTTCGTCCATCGGCGAGGCGTCATAACTGGTGTGCATTTCAAGGAATTTGCCGATGGTCTCGGTATCGAAGGAGGGTCCAAGAAAGGCCCCGTTCATGGCATCGGGGACGGAGGGTTTTCTGCCACGGGCGAAATGGTGGTGCCAGGCCATCAGTGCCGCACCGACAGCACCGCCGGCATCCCCCGCAGCAGGCTGAATCCAGATGTGGTCGAATATCTTCTCTCTGAGAATCTTGCCGTTACCTACGCAATTCAGAGCCACTCCGCCGGCCAGGCAAAGATGGCGGCTTGCGGTCAATTGTTGAGCATGACGCGCCATTCTGAGCATGATTTCTTCGGTCACGGATTGCACCGACGCGGCCAGGTCCATCTCACGCCGGGTAAGAGGCGACTCCGGCTTGCGGGGTGGCCCTCCAAAAAGACGTGCAAACCGGCGGTTGGTCATTTTCAGTCCCGAACCGTATCCAAAATAGCGCATGTTCATGCGGAACGAACCATCTTCTTTCAGGTCAATCAACTCATCCAGTATGAGGTCCCGGTATTTTGGTTCACCATAGGGCGCCAGGCCCATCACCTTGTATTCGCCCGAGTTGACCCTGAAACCGGTGAAATAGGTAAACGCCGAGTACAGCAGGCCCGGCGAGTGGGGGAAATGGAGTTCCTGTTTGATGGTAATTTTGTTGCCCTTTCCGTAGCCGACCGAGCTGGTGGCCCACTCTCCTACCCCGTCCATGGTTAAAATGGCTGCTTCTTCAAAGGGGGAAGGGAAAAAAGCGGATGCAGCGTGTGATTCATGGTGTTCAGGATAAAGCAGCTGCCCTTCGTAGCCCAGTTCGGAGCGGATATGTTCGGAAATCCACAGTTTCTGCTTGATCCAGACCGGCAGGGCTTTCCATGCACTGCGGATTCCCGCGGGCGCATAGGCCAGGTAGGTTTCCAGGATGCGTTCGAATTTCAGGAAGGGTTTGTCATAGAATGCTACAGCATCCAGATCGCTGACCGTGATGCCGGCCTCTTTGAGACACCACGCAATGGCATTGGCGGGATAGTTCTGGTCGTGCTTTATGCGTGTAAACCGTTCTTCCTGGGCAGCAGCCACAATCTTTCCATCGCTGATCAGCGCTGCGGCGGCATCATGGTAGTAGCAGGAAATTCCGAGAATGTGCATGATAATTATCCATGACGCATTGTTCAGGTGCTGAGGTTGTCCCCCATATGCTCGCGGAAATAGGCCAATGTCCGATCCAGCCCTGTTTTCCTGTCCACCTGCGGTGTCCAGTGCAGCAGGCTCCGCGCCAGCGTGATATCAGGTTGCCGTACAAGGGGGTCGCCTTCCGGTAGTTCGGTGAACTCAAGCTTGCTGCGAGATCCGGAACGGGTGATCACTTCCCGTGCCATCTCAATTATGGTTACTTCATCCGGGTTGCCCAGGTTGACCGGCCCGGAATAATCGGTTTGACATAAACGGTAAATACCCTCAACAATATCATCGACATAGCAGAATGAGCGTGTCTGTGAACCATCGCCATAAATTGTGAGCGGTTCGTTCCGAAGCGCCCTGGTTATGAAATTGGGCAGTGCGCGTCCGTCATCCATTCGCATAAACGGGCCGTATGTGTTAAAAATACGCGCTATATGGGTCCTGATGCCGTGATTGCGATGGTATGCCGTCACCAGGGCTTCCGCAAAACGTTTGGCCTCATCGTATACACCTCTCAAGCTGACGGGATCTACGTTGCCGAGGTAGGTCTCCTTCTGTGGATGCTGCAACGGGTCTCCGTAAACCTCGCTGGTGGATGCAAGCAGAAAACGTGCCTTTTTGCTTTTTGCAAGACCGAGCGCCTTGTGCGTGCCCAGGGAGCCAACCTTCAGGGTTTGAATAGGCATCTCCAGATAGTCAACGGGGGAAGCGGGAGAAGCAAAATGGAGGATCAGGTCGAGCTGCCCGTCCACGTGGAGATACTGAGTGACATCGTACTTGGTAAAAGAAAACCGTTCGTTCTCAAAGAAAGGTCCGATGTTATCCAGATTCCCGGTGGACAGGTTATCCATGCATATCACCTCAAAGCCCTCTTTCAGAAAACGGGCACAGAGATGAGAGCCGATGAAACCGGCCCCGCCGGTAATCAGCACTCGATCAGGCATCAAACACTTTTCATTTTGTTGTGTACGACGCGGCGACCAACGCTGAAATAGGTAATGTTCTGCTCCTGCATGCGGTCCAGATCGTACAGATTGCGCCCGTCAAATATGACAGGTGTTTTCATGAGCTTGTGGAAGTTTTCGAAATCAGGCCTGCGGAACTCATTCCACTCCGTACAGATAACCAGAGCATCCACGCCTTCCAGTGCTGCGGTCTGGTCCTCCACATAGTCGATCCGGGAACTGATCTCCTCTCCAACGGCTGCCGGAAAGGTTTCGTGAGCTTCGGGATCGTATGCTTTTACCTTGGCTCCAAGCGCAATAAGGGCCTGAATGATGTAAATCGCAGGCGCCTCGCGAACATCGTCGGTTTCGGGTTTGAAGGTGAGGCCCCAGACACCGAAAGTGCGGCCATGGATATCACCGTTATAGAATTTTTTGATTTTCTCAACGATGGAAAGTTTCTGTGCGTCATTAACATCCTGAACGGCACCCAGAATCTGGAAATCGTAGTCATTTTCCCTGGCTGTGTAATGCAGTGCCTGGACATCTTTCGGGAAACAGCTTCCTCCGAAACCAATGCCTGCAAAGAGAAAACGTTTGCCGATGCGGGAGTCGCTCCCTATTCCCCGGCGGACGCTGTCCACATCCGCACCGACCCGTTCGCACAGATTGGCAATCTCGTTCATGAAGGTAATCTTTGTGGCAAGAAACCCGTTAGCGGCATATTTGGTCATCTCGGAGCTGCGTTCATCCATGACAATGATGGGGTTTCCGCTGCGGACAAACGGCTCATACAGCTCCCTCATGATTTCGGCCGCCTTTTCACTGGATGTGCCCACGACCACCCTCTCAGGTTTCTGAAAATCAGCTACGGCTGCTCCTTCCCGCAGAAACTCGGGGTTGGATACCACATCAAAGGGCACGTCGGTTCGTGCTTCAATGGCCATACGTACCTTGTCAGCAGTACCAACAGGAACCGTGCTTTTGTTGACGATGACCTTGTAACCTGTAATCAGGTCACCAATCTGAGCCGAAACGTTGAGCACGGCACTGAGATCCGCCTGTCCATCCGCTCCCGGCGGTGTTGGAAGGCAGAGAAAGAGGATATCACAGGCTTCCACTGCCTCGGCAAGACTGTCTGTGAATGACATACGCTTCTCACGTATGGCTCGTTTGAAAAGCGTATCCAGCCCGGGCTCATATATAGGTATGCGTCCCTCGCGTAATACTGCAAGCTTTTGAGGGTTATTGTCAACGCAAATGACATTATTTCCGGAATCAGCAAAGCATGTGCCGGTTACCAGTCCAACATATCCTGTCCCTATTACTGCAATTTTCATGTGTTTAAAATTTTTGATTTCCAAGGTCACATAGAATGCCCATGACGTTTTAATCATGCTCCTGTGTGTCCGGGCGCCAGCCCGGTCATGTTCATAGCGCTTCGCGACCTTCGGTTCATGTGTTTTTTTCCACTTTCAGGTTTAAGGTAACTGTTTCTGTACCCGCGTCGGAATTTGTTTGAGTAACTGCATCGATATCCGAGTTCCGGTATTTCCCGCACGCCGGGATGCCGGGTTTCAGAATATCAGAGCCGTTCGATGTTTCTTACTTCCAGTTCCAGGGTACCGGCCGGCACCTTCACTTTGACAACATCGCCAAGTTCTCTGCCCATCAGGGCCTTGCCGATAGGTGAATCTACTGAAATCTTTCCTTTGTTGAAATCCGCTTCATCCTTTGAGACCAGCGTATATTTTGTCTGCTTCCGGGATTTTCTGTTGAAAATCGTGACAGTGGAGAGTACGTAAACCTTGGAGTTGTCAATGTTCTTATCATCAAGGACCCGTGATTTGGAGATGATTTCTTCCAGTTCGGAGATCCGGGCTTCCATTTTTCCCTGGGCTTCCTTGGCGGCATCGTACTCTGCATTTTCACTGAGATCACCGTGAGACCGCGCCTCATTTATCTGGCGGGCGATATCTTTTCTGCCCCGGGTCACCAGGTCCCTTAGTTCCGTTTTGAGTTTGTCGTATCCTTCCTTGGACAGGTAGTTAACTTTCACGTTTTCTGCGCTTTTGTCGAAAAATTCTGATTTGCTTGTTTTAACGGACCCTTCGGAATACATATCCCGGCAATAAAAAAGACCCGATTGCAAACTGCGGCTACAGGCATGCAACGGGCCGGAAAAACATCTATTTTCAGGATATGCCAAAGCAATAAATCCAATAGCGTAAAGTTAGCACTTATTCGGCAGAAATAAAACGTCAGCATCACAAGTCCCATGCAGCAATCCATCCAAAAAAAAACAACACGGGAGATCTATGCGTCCCACAACCTGCGCAAACCACCGCAGCTCATGTCGGACATGGTGATTTGGCTGCACAATGTGCGCAGCATGCACAATGTCGGCTCGGCGTTCCGAACTGCCGATGCCTTCGGGATCAAAGCACTGTTCCTTTCCGGATACACACCGGTTCCGCCGCGACCCGAAATCACAAAAACCGCCCTTGGTGCTGAAGAGACCGTCATTTGGGAGCACGCAGAGGACCCATCGGAACATGTGCACTGGTGCCGCAAAAACGGCTATACCCTCGCAGGCCTGGAACAAACGCATCAGAGCCGTCTGCTCACCGGCTATCATCCGGAACCAGACACCCGGATTTGCCTTCTTTTCGGTAACGAAGTGACCGGTATCGACACCGAACTGCTTTCACAATGCCATAAGCTGCTGGAGATACCGCAGTACGGAACCAAGCATTCCCTCAACATATCGGTCAGCCTGGGCATCACCTGTTATCATTTTCTGCATAACTCCTTGCTTTCATAGGCAAAAACGCCGTATTTTCATCGAAAACCCCTGATTCCCATGTTGTCGCATCCGAAACCATTGCTTTCAGCCGGGTCCTTGTCATCCGGTCGGATTGTCGCACTATTTTTTGCTTTACTTACACTGTGGGTGTCAGCCGGTTTGCTCTCATTTCCCCATACGGCATCGGCAACCCAGCCGCTGGACAGGGTCACCACCACGGAACGTTCTGACGGACTCGGCTACGTGATACGCTTTCACATGACCAGCCGGCCCGATTCATTCTTCATCTGGCAGCCCAACCCCAAACTCATTCAGCTGGCCCTGTACAAAAACGGGATTTCGTCCGAAAATGTGCGCACCAGCAACAGCAATGATGCTTTCGAAAGCTTTTTCTACCAAAACATTGAGGGTGGCATAGGAGCCGACATCTACCTCGGCGAGGAGATTTTCATGATCGCCGACGCCTATCTGGATGCCAACGGAAGCGATCTCCTGATCGGTCTGACCGAGGCCTCCCCATATGACCTTGAAGTGCTCACCGACGGACTCTTCCCCATTTTCTGGGACGACCTCATCGATGATGCGGACACCTCTCCTGATCTGAGCCAGAATGGATGGGCCGCTGCGGGACAGCCGATAAACAGGGATATCTTTCGCGCGGACCGGCCCAGGCTATCAGAGGCCTATCTAGAGCTGAATCGTATCGTTATTGATGCCGGTCATGGTGGACGTGATCCCGGTGCCATCGGATACCGCGGAACCAGGGAGAAGGAGGTCGCGCTGGCTGTGGCACTGAAGCTGGGGGAGTACATCGAACGCTACCTGCCGGAAATCGAAGTTATCTACACCCGTACAGATGATACCTTCATTCCTCTGCAGGAGCGGGGCCAGATTGCCAACCGGGCCGAGGCCGATCTTTTTATATCCATCCATGCCAACGCAAACAGAAACCGTCACGCGCATGGCACCGAGATCTACTTTCTGGGGATGCACCGAAGCCAGGCAGCCTTTGAGGTGATGAAAAAGGAGAACAGCGCCATACGGTTTGAGGACGAAGAAGACCGACCTGAAGAACTCACACCTGAGCAACTGGCCGTCTATGAGCTATCCAATATCGGCTTCATGGCAAGCAGTGAGATGCTCGCCACCAAGATGGACCATCAGTTTGCAGAACGGGCGAGACGACGTTCACGCGGCGTGAAACAGGCCGGTTTTATTGTACTTTATCACGCATCCATGCCGGCCTTGCTTGTGGAACTTGGATACATCACAAATCCACAGGAAGAACAGTTTTTGATCAGTGAATATGGCCAGAGCATCATGGCATCTGCCATTTTCCGGTCCATTCGAGACTATAAAGAGCGTCTGGAAAGAGACCGCAACCGCCAAAACTGACACGGGCAACACCGGACGGAAATTTCAGGTAATAAAATGACCTTGGAGGGGAAGATCAAATCACTGGATTTGAGAAAAAACACGACTGGACAGTCTTCTGTTGACGACAGCACGTGATGGTATGACTGCGGCTGGACCCGCATCCATCAGTTACCGGACCATTAACATCCACTCAATCAACAATATTACAAACTTCAACGCATGGAAAAACCATTAATCATTGGTGTCGCTGGAGGTAGCGGCTCCGGGAAAACCACTGTAATCAACCATATCTGTACTACCATCGGCGAGGAGAATCTTTCACTTATCGCACATGACGCATACTATCGTGACCTTAAACACCTGCCTTTTGAGGAGAGGGCACGGCAGAACTTTGACCACCCCGCCTCACTCGAGACCGAACTTCTTATCCGGCACATAAAAGCACTCTACAACGGCTACAGTATCGAATGCCCGATCTACGATTTTTCCAACCACATCCGCAAGGAAGAGGCATTGACCATTACACCCAAAAAAATCATTCTTGTGGACGGGATCCTGATCTTCTACGAAAAAGAGTTGCGCAAGCTGATGGACATCAAGCTGTTTGTGGATACGGACGACGATGTTCGGTTGCTGCGCCGATTGCGGCGTGACATCACCGAGCGGGCAAGGTCCATTGAAGGTGTGCTGGACCAGTATGAAAAATACGTACGGCCCATGCATCTGGAGTTTGTGGAGCCGACAAAGCGCTATGCCGACATCATTATTCCGCACGGCGGCGAGAACCAGGTGGCACTGCAGATGGTGAATGCATTGATTTTTGAAAATATCCGGGATTGATCACAACCGGGATACAAAGCATCGAGGGTTGAACACATTGAGGATTGAACACATCGAGGACTGAACGCATCGAGGACTGAACGCATCCGGAACCATCCGGGACCGGCTTCGCACACGGACGGTTTTGCATAGAACCGGTTTTGCTCAGGATGGGATTTGCATAGAACCGATTTTGCTCAGAATGGGATTTGCATAGAACCGATTTTGCTCAGAATGGGTTTTGCATTGGAACGGTTTTGCATCAGCTGTCTTTTTTGCTGTTCGGCAAAAGGTTATCCAGCCAGTATCGCATCCCCTCAAACACGAGGCTATCATTGTTTTGCACTTCAAATGAGCTGTTTTCCATCACAAAATCAGCATCTCCGCCAGTCAGCCAGATCCGGGCATCGGGAAAGTGTTCCCGTGAACGTTGCACATGAGCTTCCCATGATACCATAAAGGTGCCGGCCGTCCCGGCCTGGAGTGCGGTGGTGGTAGAGTCGGGGGGCCATGTCGGCGGCAGATCGGCAGGTACGGTAAACAGGCCGTCTGCGCCATGGCCCAGTGCTTCTATCAGCATATGAAGGCCAGGCATGATCACACCGCCGCAGTAAACACCGCCGGCATCCATCACATCAATGGTACAGGCCGTTCCGGCATCGGACACGATCACTGCGCCGGAGCTCAGCCTCCATGCGCCAAGGCATGCCAGATAGCGGTCAATGCCCAGCGTTTCGGGGGTCCGGTAACGGTGCTTGTCGGGTGTCAGCACCGAGCGCGTTATGGCAAGTATCTCGGGACAGGAGCCGGTGCTTTCTGTGGTAAGAAGACGCTCAAGTTCCTGCCCCCGGAAGTGCTTCTTAACGGACGACAGCACGATACGGTCAAAACCAAGGCAAAGCTTCCGCAGGGCAGTCTCAAAATCCGGCGAGATATATTCAGGAGGCCTGTGTATGCGCCAGGGAGAGATCATACCCTCCTTGTCATCATGGCTGATTGCAGCATGGTCAGGCAA
>SKYY01000032.1 GCA_007127665.1 Balneolales bacterium
CGGGACTTGTGGATGCGCTTCGGGACGGGACTTGTGGATGCGCTTCGGGACACAGGCCCGAATTCGGATTCAGATTCAGATTCAGATTCTAACGTCCAGTTTCCGTCCGATCTCTTCATCCACAGAAGCTGCCGGCGTTGACCTGATCTCCGAGGTTACCCTGGCGACAAGGGTGCGCGGTTTTTTGAAACATGGCTTGCCTTTGAGGGGGAACGCTGGACGTTCTTCCGGTTCTTTCCGGCGCTTTTTCCCCGATTGCATGGCTTCACGTTTCTTCCTTTTGATCTCGGGGATTTTAGCCAATTCCGATATGCGGGATATGGTTGTCATGATCGGTTTTACAGTAGCCGTTCAGAACCGGAGAGGTTTTGAGCGTTTGAGCAGGGTTAACGGGTATATTCAGGCATAAGATCACTTTTCAGCTGCAGCAGTAATTTACCCACAATCTGGGATATGCGGGCTTCGGAGCGTCCGAGCAGTACCGCGATTTCACTCAGGGTCATTTCTTCAAAATAATAGAGTGTCAGCACCAGCCGGTCCCGTTCCGGAAGCCGCCCGATTTTTTCCTGGAGCTTCCGTACGATGGCATCCTGCATAAGATGGCTGTCAGGCATGACTCCGTCGGGGTCAGGCAGCACGTCATAGAGCGATTGGTTATCCATCATCTGGTTGGAATCCAGTGACAGTGCATTGCGCTGCTGTACATTGGAAAGCAAGGATCTGTAATCTTCAAGGTCCATACCCATTTCATGGGCCACTTCGGCGTCATCAGGAATCCGTCCCAGTTTCTGCGTAAGCTGATCCACAATCTCAAGAGCGCGGCCGTAGTTCCCCCGCTGCAACCGGGGTATCTGATCCACTTTCCGCAGATAGTCAATGATACTACCGCGAACCCGGTAGTACGCGAACGTGTTGAACTGGATTTTTTTGGAACAGTCGTAAGAATCCAGGGCCTGAAGAAGCCCGGTCAAGGCGGCACTTTCAAGGTCTTCGTCCTGCGTGAGCGGATGGTCCGGCTTCCGGACTTTTCCTATGATGCTCCGCACAAGCGGGATGGATTTGCTTATAATGGCATTCCTCAGACCGTCAGCCGGATCCTGACAGTAAGACTCAACCAGTTCTTGTAGTGTAAGATCACCCATGGTTTACCTCTTGGTCTCTTCACTGGCGCGGGTGGTCTGTTCATTCACATTACCTCCCACAGATGCCGATGTCTCGTGACGATGGGAGATTTCCCGAATTATGTTGATCAGAAAAATACTTGTATAGAGACCGGCAAACAGCACAAGAAAGGCCAGTATGCTTCTATACAGTGCCTGATCAACCGACAGGCCTGCCATAAGCAGCAATGAAAAAAACAGAAGGGCTATTGCAATGATCAAGCGTATGAGCATGTCTTGTTCTCCTGTTATGGGTTTCTAACTGTTTGACTGGCAGCAGGAACCAGTGTTTCAGGCGCCTTTTCCAGAATTTTGTGGGTAATGTATTCAAACTCTTTTACCAGGTCCGTTCCGGGCTGAAGCCGGGTGAGCGGTGTCTGGTCGCGTATCGAAGCACGAACCTGCTCACTGGCCGGTATGAAACCGAGATAGGAAATCTGCTGCTGCATGAAGTATTTCAATATGGTGTTAAACCGTTCATGGATGCGCGCGGCATCGTCTTCACCCTCCGCAAAATTGATAATGCTCGCAAACGGATAGGTCGGGTCAATCTGGAGCACGTATTTGCAGAACCGGTACACATCGGAGATGGCTGTCGGTTCATTGACCAGAACAAGCATACCCAGATGAGCTCTGTCAAGCGCCCACAGACTCAAAGCCCCCGAACCCGCGGGAGTGTCGATAAAGATGAAGTCGTAATGGTCCGAGAGCGCCATGATAACCTGGTCCATGGCATCGAACAGCATTTCCATCTCATGATCAGATAAACCGGGCTTGCTGGCACCGGTGATAATCGTGAGGCCCTCCGAATCCAGGGGGAGATCCTCCAGGCTGCATTGACCCCTCACCCAATGTGCAACCGTTGCATCCACCTGCTCATTGAGAAGCGTTGCGCAATTTGAAAGGCCCAAATCCGCATCAATAACGGCAACGGTGTAGCCCATCATCCGGAGGGTATCAGCAAGGTTTACGGTCACCATGCTTTTACCTACACCACCCTTTCCACTGACAGTTGCAAGTATAAAGGGGCCGCTTTTACTGTTGTTTTTTCTCATAGTCATTCCGAAGGTCATGTATCTTGCAAAACTTGTTGTGCAAACCATGCGGGACTGAATTCCCTCAGGCCGGCAGGAATATCCGCACCGATGCTTATAAAACGTGAACCGCAACCCATCTCCGCCATGAAAGGAATGGCCGGTCCCCACTGAGTCGCTTCATCCAGGTGGGTGATGGCAATAAAATCAGGCTGCAAGGGGTGGTGCATGCTCCCCGATTCACGGAAATAGTACCGGTTTAGCGAAGCATTGATCACGTAATGGACTTCAAGCGGATTGGCTGCAGCCAGCGTCTGCCGAATTTTCCAGTATTCCCGGAAACCGCGTTCCTGCGTAACAGGAATGGATGGCGTATCTATTAGCACATGGTCAAAAGACTTCCATTCATCCAGTTCATCCTGCACGCCGTCTGAGGAGCGCAGCCCGAAATAGGGAATATTACGCTCACGGCAGAATGGTTCCAGGATGGTATAATAGGGGCCGGTTTTTTCATCCGGCAACATGGTTGCAACACCAACCTTTTTGCCGGCGAGGAACTCGGGATGCTGCACCAGCTTCATGATCAGTGACGTTTTGCCGGAACCGGAGGGACCCGCAAAGAGCAGGTGACGTGCCATGGGCCGGTCGGCAGGGCCTTTCAGGGCTTTGCGGATAATATCGCCAAGCGCCGCCATAAACTGTTCCGGCTCTTCATCGGGATCAATCCCGGACTCCATGATTTCACGGAACCATCGGGCAATCACGGTTGTCCTGATTCCGGTGCGCACCAGCTGCTGGAACGCGGGATGGGAGGCATAGTCGAGGTTTGAAGAGATCAGGGCGGAATCCAGAAGCGATTCAAGCTTGTCGAATCTTTTGTGAAGAGCTGTGATCTCGCGTTGCTGTCCGGCCGCAACCCCCGCCGCATGGGAGGGCGATGGCGGTCCGTAAACCGGTGCGGTTGGTTCAAACGGGGTGGAAGAGGCCGTTCGTTTTGAAACTGTTGGCTCGGGAACATCCGGAGCAAACCGGGCTGAGCCATTGCTCTCAGCCCGGCCGTTCGCTCTTCCGTTACTGCGGGTAAGGCGCTCGGAGTTTCCACGCTCCTCGCGCGCGGCATATTCCCTTAATGCCATAAGGTTAGGGCTTACTTGTTCCCTTTGTTTCGTTTCTGCTGTAGTGTATGAAGGCCTGAGTTTGGCCTGTCCGGGGCTTTCCAGCTGGCTATCGACAGGCTGATACTCCTGACGTGCCCCAGGAATAAGCCCCGGACCCGGCCCCGGGTTCTGGCCCGGGCTCTGCACATCCCGGCCGTTAACCGGCTTGGTTGCAGCGTCTCTTCTTTTATAAAAAACATTTCTGAAAGGCGTTTTCTCACCGGAATCTTTTTCCTTTGGTGCTCCCTTTTTTTCCCCTTTCGACGGTGTATCAACCAGTACGGTTACCCCGGCCTCCCGGTCGCCATCAGGATGAAAAGACTCCAGGACCACGATATCATCGCCGTACATCTGCCGCGCACTTTTTCTCGCAACCTCAATCGTTTTCCCGAAAAACTTCTTTAGTATCATACGGAGCTGGGTTCTTGCAATTCTTTCTGTTTAAGCTGGATTCTGTCAAAAGTCTTTATTTGTACATCCGGACTTACGTCATTGTAAGACAGTACACTTACTTCAGGCAAAATTGGTACCAAAAAATCATAAATTGTTGGACGCAACACCGGCGAGGTCAATACTGCAGGTTCGAGACCCTGGCGAATCATTTTCTCAAGAATGCCGGAAGCGGTAGTATAAATCTCTTCGACGGTCTCCGGTATGAACCCAAGTGTATTGGAATTAAGCACTCCCTGCTGTGCCTGACCAATCAGGTGCGACTCCAGCTGCGATGCCAGTACCACTACCTGTATGGTGTTATCCTCTGACTTGAACTGTCCCGTAATGGTCTCCGAGAGTGTTGCGCGACAGTATTCGGTCAGTACATCGGTGTTCTTGGTCTGTGAGCTCTGGTCAGCAAGGCATTCCAGTATGCTTGTAAGATCTCTGACCGGCACCCGTTCCCGCAGCAGCCGTTTGAGCACTTTCTGGATATCACCGATTTTCAACACGTCAGGGATCAATTCCTCAACCAAGGCCGGTGAATACTCCTTGAGATTGTCGACCAGGCGACGTGTCATCTGGCGATCCAGCAGTTTGTAGGCATTTTTCTTGAGCATCTCCATCAGGTGGGTCGTCATGACGGCACCGGGTTCGATAACAGAAAGGCCGTATTTTTCAGCCTGTGACCGGTTGTTTGCACTGACCCAGATGGCATCCATCCCGAATGTCGGGTCTTTGGTTTTGATGCCCTGGATATCGGGTTTGAAATCGGTTGGCAGCAGTGCCAGGAAATAGCCGGGCAACAACTCTCCTTCTCCCTGGATGATGCCCCGCATCTTGATCGTATAACGGCTGGCGTCAAGTTGTACATTGTCACGGATACGTATGGGAGGGATGATAATGCCCAGCTCTGCAGCCAGCTGCTTCCGCAGTGAGGACATGCGTTCGAGCAGGTCGCCGCCCTGTTGCTTTTCCACCATCGGTATCAGGCTGTAACCGATCTCAAGCTCCAGCGTATCCATAAGCAGATAATCTTCCACCCGGTCTTCCTTCTTCGCCGCTTGTGGCGTGTTACCGTTCTGAAGGGCATCCGCCTCTTCCTTCTGCTGTGCGAGATGTCTTCTGTATGCGACAAACAGCAGCAACCCGCCAATTGCCCAGAAAGGGATGACGGGAAGGCCGGGCAACGCACCTATGAACAGGACAAAAGCGGCGCCAATAACCACCGTCTTGGGATTGCCAAGCAGCTGTGACGTCATTTCGTCGCTCAGGTTGCCCTCCGATGCGGCGCGGGAGACGATAATACCGGCTGCCGTGGAGACCAGCAGCGCAGGGATCTGTGATACAAGGCCGTCACCAATGGTCAGCAGGGTATACACCTGGGCCGCTTCCCCCAGTGACATCCCCTGTTGCAACGTTCCGACAATCAGGCCGCCGATAATATTGATGAACGTGATAAGCAGGGCGGCAACCACATCCCCCCGCACAAATTTGCTGGCACCGTCCATGGCGCCGTAAAAATCGGCTTCGTTGGCAATGTTCTCGCGACGCTGTTTGGCCTCCTGGTCGGTGATCAGCCCGGCGCTCAGATCGGCGTCAATGGCCATCTGCTTGCCCGGCATGGCGTCCAGCGTGAAACGGGCCGCTACCTCTGCAATACGCGTGGCACCCTTTGTGATCACCACGAAGTTGATAATGATCAGCACGGAGAAGATGATGATACCGATGACGAAGTTGCCCTGCACCATGAAACCGCCGAAGGACTGGATCAGCTCTCCGGCATAGGCATCATTGAGGATCAGGCGGGTTGTTGCCACGTTAAGCGACAGGCGGAACAGGGTCAGGATGAGCAGCATCCCGGGGAAAACGGCAAAATCGAGCGGTTTGAGCGTGTAGAATGCCACCAGAAGCACTACAAGTGACAAGGAAACGCTCATGGCCAGAAAGATATCCACGATGCCGGCGGGCACGGGAAGGATCATGATCATCAGGATGATGATGATGCTCGATGAGATGAGCACATCGGTCCTGAAGAACATCTTTCGAAACTGGCTTCCGGTAAGATTGAATCCGGCCATCGGGATCAGTTGTAGCTTTTATTTTTCAGTTTGTAGACGTAGGCCAGGATCTCTGCAACCGCCCGGTAGAGGTCGGCCGGTATGAACTCGTCCTCCTCCGCCGAAGCAAAGAGCGCCTGGGCCACGGGTTTGTTTTCCACAATTGGTATGCCATAATGATTGGCAAGTTCACGAATGCGCAATGCTTTTTTCCTCTGGCCCTTTGCCATGACTATGGGGGCCTCGTTGTATTCGGGGTCATAGCGCAGGGCAACGGCGTAATGCGTGGGGTTGGTGACCACCACATCGGACTGGAGCACGGAATGGTCCAGACGCTTGCGGCGCGTCAGGGACAATGCCGTTTTGCGCCGTTTACTCTTTATGTGCGGGTCTCCTTCCATCTGCTTGTATTCATCCTTGACCTCCTGCTTGGTCATTCGCAGATCTTTCCGGTGCTGAAAACGCTGATAGGCGGCATCGGCAATGGAGAGCAGGAACAGGGCGGAAAGGATACGTGTGAGGAACATGAGCAGATAGGAGCCCGATTCAGAGAGGGTATAGCCCATGGGCATCACCGAAAACTGGAGGAAATGCTCAACATCATTGCGTACGGTAAAGTAGATCACCACACCCACAATAAAGAGCTTCGCAAAACCCTTGACCAGTTCCATGAACCCCTTCATGGAAAAAATGCGCTTGAACCCGCTCATCGGGCTGATTTTGTTGGCTTTGGGCTTGATTGCCTTGGTGGAAAACACACCACGCGTCTGAATCATGTTGACCAGCAGGGCCGTGATCAGCAGGATCAGCATCAACGGGATGATCATTTCAAGGCCGAACCACAGGGCCGTTTCCAGATGGCTGATTGCCTGATCCTCATTATCCACCGGACTGGCGGCGTTCATGAAAAACGTTTCAAACATCGCATCCAACCGTTCATACATGAACGAACCGGTAAAAAGGAGCATGGCAATGGCTGCAGACATCAGCATAACGGATGACACCTCCTTGCTGATGCTTACATTGCCTTCCTCGCGAGCCTTCTCCAGCTTCCGTGCGGTTGGTTCTTCGGTTTTTTCCTGATCGTTTTTCTTTTGTGACATACCCGCCACCGTTCAAATTTGGTACCAGTCCATGAAAAAGGAGCCCTGCCGGAAACAGGAGGGGTTGCAGGGGGCAGGTCCGGCCGGCAGGGGAAACAAAAGCCCTCAGCCGCGGAAAACATTTCCTGCGGATGAACGGGTCTCCCTTTGCGGAAAAGTCGATGATGCCTGCTGCAGGCCGCCGGCACTGTGGCACACATTTTGAATGTAAGGTAGGGTACACAGGAAAAAACAGAAGCTTAATCCCATGATTGACAGACTACAATCCCAGATGCAGGCCATGCAGATGTTGTCCCGGGCGCAGGAGGTCACGGCAAACAATCTGGCAAACCTCAATACACCCGGGTTCAAGGCCGACAAGCTGTTCCACCGTATCCTGACAGAACAGATAGACGGAGAGCAGGTGTCGCGGACGGTTCCCATGCAGCATATTTCTCTGGCGCAGGGAGAACTGGAGCCGACAGGCGGCACATTCGATTTTGCCATTGTAGGCAGCGGTTTCTTTGTTGTTGAAGATGACGGGCAGTCCAATCTGACACGCAACGGCCGTTTCCAGCTGGATTCTGACGGATACCTCAGAAATGACCGGGGCGGTTATGTGATGGGGCAATCCGGGCGTATCTACATCCCCGAGTTCTTCCATGCCACAGACCGGGAGCATGGGGAGGCCCGCCTTGAAGTGGCAAAAGACGGTACCATCAGACTGAATGACGAGGTCTATGACCGGCTTAAGGTTGTCAGGCCGGAAAACCCATCCACCCTTGAACGCAGGGGCAACGCCTATTTCACGGTCCCGGGGACCAGTTTGATACAACAGGATCCGGAGAGCGAGGTGGTCCAGGGATTTTTTGAAAAGGGGAATGTACAGTCGCTGAGCGAAATGACCGACATGATCAAAAACATGCAGATGTTCGAAACGCAACAGCGGGCCATGAGAACGACGGACGAAATGTTGTCTCAAGCAACCAGTGCGCTGGGAAGATTCTAAAACCAAAAATGAAAGGAATACTATGTTTAGAGCTCTGAGTACAGGGGCACTCGGTATGAGCGCCCAGCAACGATCGGTAGATAACATTGCCAATAACCTTGCCAATGTGAATACAACCGGTTACAAACGCACCTCTATTGCTTTTCAGGACATGTTCTATGAAAAAGTGGCCTCTTCCAGCCATGGTGCCGCCGCAAGCCGACCGGCAAACGATGGCCCGTCTCTTGAGATCGGCCATGGCTCACAAGCCGTGGCCACGTTGCGGAACTTCATGCAGGGGCCGGTTGAGGAAACCGGTGCCGCCCTGGATATTGCCATCAGCGGATCGGGCTTTTTCCAGATCGAGCTTCCGGACGGCAGTGTTGCCTATACGCGTGACGGGAATTTCTCCCGGGATGCCACCGGCCTCATGGTCAACAATTCCGGCTTGCCGCTTAATGATATGATCGAAATACCCATGGAAGCAGTTGGCATTGAAATCTCGCAAAGCGGCGTGGTAACAGCACAAATGGCCGGTGACGGCGGCCAGCTGGACCTGGGCCAGATTGAAATTGCCAAGTTTATCAATCCGTCGGGACTGACCGCACTGGGCGACAATCTCTTTGCCGAAACCGAGGCCTCGGGAATGCCGTTTTACGGCAACCCCGGAGAGCCGGGCTTTGGTGTGCTTCGCCAGGGATATCTTGAACAGTCCAATGTGGATATCGTCAACGAAATGGTCAAACTGATTGAGGCCCAGAGGGCCTACGAAACCAATTCCAAGGTAGTTCAAACCGCTGAGGACATGATGTCAGTCACCAACGGTATTAAAAG
>SKYY01000239.1 GCA_007127665.1 Balneolales bacterium
ATCGAGCATTGGTATCACACTGTCGGCCCCTTCAAGGGAGAAACGCTTGTGGCCAATGTATTTTTTGTGGAGAAACTCCTCGAAAGCGCTGGCCTGATTCAGTTTATGCAGGATTCGACGCATCTGGTCCTTGGTGAGCTCCGGGTCGTTCATGGTGGATTCCATGGTGTCCCGAAGCCAGGAGCGTTCTTCAACCTCCAGAATGTGCGTGTACTCGGCACCGATGTACCCGCAATAGGTTTTTCTGAGGATGTCGATAATATTGCGGAGGGAGGTCACCTGATCCGAACCACCAAGATAGGGTACGTAGAATTTGCGGTCCAGGTCCCACATGGTAAGCCCGTGGTAGTGGAAATCCAGCTCAGGATTGTACCCGGTGCCAAACTGAAGGGGATTCAACTCGGCCATGACGTGTCCGTGCCTGCGGTACCGGTCCACAAGCCGGCTCACGGCCACTGCTTTTTTATCCGATTCGACACGGTCCGAACGGCCATCAAGAAAGCCGGTGTACTGATCCTTGCCGAACGGGATGGGCTCGTAGGGGATATTCAGTTCTCCAAAAATGGACTCGTAGAAATCGGTCGGGCCGGCCAGAAACTCCTGGATGCGAGCCAGGAAAGAACCCGATTCTGCGCCCTGTATGATCCGATGGTCGTAGGTGCATGTCACGTTCATGACCATGCTGACACCCAGATGGCTCAGCAGTTCCTGTGACATGGACTGGAATTCGGCGGGGTAGTTAATAGCCCCTGTGGCGATGATGGCGCCCTGGCCTTTCATCAATCTCGGCATGGAAGAAACCGTGCCGATGGTGCCCGGATTGGTGATGGTGATGGTGGTGTTCTGGAAGTCACCGACCTCAAGGGCGCCTTTGCGGGCCCTGTTGATGAGGTCAAGGAAGGCGTTCGAAAACTCACTGAATGACATCTTGTCGACATCCTTGATATTCGGAACCACCAGGTTGCGGGACCCGTCCTTGTTGGGGAGGTCGATTGCAATACCCAGGTTCACCCCCTTTGGCACAACCCGCGCCGCCTTGCCGTTTTTATGCCCGTAGTGATGATTCAGCTGGGGATATTCCTTTAGGGCACGCACCACCGCCCAGCCGATGAAATGGGTCAGTGTTGCTTTTGGCTGCAACCGCTTTTCCAGATAACTGTTGATGATGCTCCGGTCCTCCATCAACATTTTTACCGGAATGACACGTAATGAAGTGGCTGTTGGCAACTCCAGACTCGACTCCATATTGGTCGCCAGCTTACCCGCAACTCCTTTAAGCGGCTTGAATTCGAAAAGATCCTCTTCCTCAGCGTCAGCAGGTTCTTTCTCAGCCTTCTCCTTTTTTTCAGCTTTCTCCGGGGTTTTAGCCGGCGCCTTTTTGTCACGAATACCGGGCTCCGCATCCTTGTCTGCCGGGGCTTTTATCCTGTCGTCAGCGGTTTTTCCGTCGACACGCTTTTTGTCGGCCTCGACGCGTTCTTCTTTCTTTGCGTCCGGTTCTGCCACCGCTTCCGCAGCAGCATCCGCGTGTTCAACCGGTTTTCCATTGCCCATTTCCTCAAAATACTGACGCCAGTACTCAGGCACGGATTCCGGGTTTTCCAGATATTGATCGTACAGCTCTTCAACAAGAGCAGCGTTGGGGCCGAATTGCGCTTCTATTTGCTTCAAGGTCGGAGTAGTTTTTCGGTTTCAGGTTGTGGTCCGGGAAAGGTTGCCGATTGGTCAAACGGTGAAGCAGTCCTGCGTGTTGCTTAACATAACGGCATTGCTTCTGACACATCGTATGATGTCCGGTAATATATCCATAAATATATCCCACATAACGAAAAGCATGCAAAAAACGTTGACATTTTTTTCTTATAATCCCACATCGGATTCACCCTGAAAAAAAGCACTGTATTTCTGCCCGGAGAGCAGTTCACCCCTGCCGGCCAACGTGAGTTGCCTGTGGATTGATGCACCACCGAACATGCTTTCCGATGCGAAGAATTTTGAATTAAAAATCACAAGGTTATACGTGAAAGAGAAGGAAAAAACCGGCGCTGAAAACATACATTGGGATTTGTCGGACTTGTACCAGGGTCCGGATGATCCCGCCCTCGCAAAAGACCGGACCGAAGTTCTGCAAAAGGCAGACGCCTTCGGGGGAAAATACCGCGGGCGTACCGGCACCCTTGATCCCGCAGAGTTCGCCGAAGCACTCCGGGAGTATTCGGAGATCCTGGAGACGATGGGCCGGCTCGGTTCCTATGCCTACCTCAAATGGACCACCAACACCGAAGACCCCTCACTCGGCAAGGCGGTGCAGGAGATTACGGAGCTTTCCTCCGAACTGACCCAGAAAACCATCTTTTTTACCATTGAATGGCTGGATTTGGATGAAGAGTCGGCCCGCGAGCTGATCCGGAGCAAAGAGCTGGCCGCCTACCGCCACTACCTGGAAACCTCCCGGCTTGACAAACCGCACACACTTGAAGAAAAGGAAGAGAAAATTCTTTCTGCCAAAGCCGTGACCGGCGCACGCGCCTGGGTCCGTTTTTTTGACGAGACACTTGGCGCTTCCCGTTTTCAGCTCGGAGATGAGAAACTCACCGAATCACAGATTCTGAGCCGCATGAGCGACCCTGACCGTGAAGTCCGCCACCAGGCATCCGAAGTCTTCACAGACGGGCTGCTCAAAATGAAGCATCCGCTCACCTTTGTCTTCAACACGCTGCTGGCCGACAAGCACACCAACGACCGGCTCAGAAAATATCCGCACTGGCTTCGCGCCCGCAACCTCGCCAACGAGATTTCCGACGAAAGCGTGGAAGCACTGGTGGATGCGGTCACTGCCAGCTACCCGCTCGTCCACCGTTTCTACCGCCTCAAGAAGCAGCTGCTAGGCGTCGACGAGATGATGGAGTACGACCGCTATGCACCGGTCCTGAAAAGCCGTGAAAAAATCCAGTGGAACGACGCGCGTGATATGGTGCTTGATGCCTATTCCGGGTTTCATCCGGAGATGGGTGCCATTGCCGCCCGGTTCTTCGATGAAAAGTGGATCGATGCCGCAGTGACGCCCGGCAAACGCGGCGGGGCATATTCCGCATCCACCATACCCTCCGTCCATCCCTACGTGTTCATGAACTACGACGGAAAGATCAGGGATGTGCAGACCCTGGCGCACGAACTGGGGCACGGAGTCCACCAGTACCTGTCCCGCAAGCAGGGCGTTCTTCAGTCGGGAACACCGCTGACTACCGCGGAAACGGCGTCCGTTTTCGGAGAAATGCTGGTTTTCAGGAAGCTTTTGGCCAATCTTGACAAGCCCGAAGAAAAAATGGCCCTGCTGGTGGGCAAGATCGATGACTCCATCGCAACGGTCTTCCGGCAGATATCCATGAATCGGTTTGAGAACCGCATCCACCATGCCCGGCGTGAAGAAGGCGAACTCACGACCGACCGTTTTTCCGAACTCTGGATGGAGACGCAGGTTCCGGTGTACGGCGATGCGGTAACTCTGACGGACCATTACCGAATCTGGTGGAGTTACATCCCGCATTTTGTGCACACGCCGGGATATGTGTATGCCTATGCCTTCGGTGAGCTGCTGGTGCTGGCGCTATATCAGGAGTATCTCAATTCCGGCAACGGTTTCAACGAGGCCTATCTGGCCATGCTGGAAAAGGGCGGCTCCGACTGGCCGGCAAACCTGATGTCGGAGCTGGGTGTGGATATCTCGGAGAAGACGTTCTGGAACCGGGGTCTCGATGCCATTGCATCCCTGATTGATGAGGCAGAGGCATTATTGCCGGAAATGGACTACAATCCGGAAACAGACCCTAAAAAAGAAGCATAAAGGACTATGAGCCGACAGCATCTGTCTCCCGTTGATGAAAAAGAAAAAGAGAATCTGCTGAATTTCCGCAAGCTTGTCAGGGATGCCTTGCTGCTGCTGCGGACATCACTGGATGCTGAAACTGTTTCGATGCACTGGGTGAATGCGAGGCGGGACCAGTTTGTGCTGGCCAGTTACGCGACCAGCCGAAGGGATGTGGTGTTTCAGGATCGCGTCAGCCGCCGCGGCCATTTTTTGCACAACTACAGCGCCATAAAATCGATTGTCCGGCTCGAAAAGAACATCCATTTCAAACCGGCTGAGCTCACACATTATTCCGGCATAGCACCAATCAGCTATATTTACCTGATACCGCTCGTCTTCAATGCCGAAACAGTGGCCGTTACCATGGTGGAAACAACCCGGAAACCCGAGCTTTCGTCAGGTGATGAAAAGATAATGACAGCGTACCAGAAGTTGCTTGGGCGCATGCTTCAATCCTATCAGGATATC
This sequence comes from Balneolales bacterium, assembly GCA_007127665.1. Taxonomy (GTDB): domain Bacteria; phylum Bacteroidota; class Rhodothermia; order Balneolales; family Natronogracilivirgulaceae; genus SKNL01. Next base: position 4,337 of record SKYY01000239.1, read on the forward strand.
ACGGATCTTTTGGAAAAGCAGACAGAATGGGTGGATTACGACCAGATTGTCCGCAAGCTCATTAAGGCAGATGAGCCCCTGAAGCTGGCAACCCTGCTTGTTGACCAGCTGCAGCATTTTGTTGGTGAAAATGGCGGGGTGGTCCTGCTTGCCAGAGGTTTGAATGCATGGCACACGGTCTACAATTCACGTGGTGCCCGGTTCCCGTTACCAGTGGGACTGGAGCTTGAAGAAGGCTCCATAGCCGCACAGGCGCTTTCCGACGGGGAGGCTTTTTTTTCACCACATTTCAATGCCAATCCCAAACGGATCTCATCGGCCGAACCACTGTGCTATGGATCTTCGCTGGCTGTTCCGGTAATGCACCGGCAGCGAAGACAGCTGCTTCTGTTGGTCTACAGTGAAAATCCGTTCGTTTTCAGCGATGCCCTAAAGCACAAAATCGGCAATTTGTGCCTCATGGCCGGGCTTAAGCTGGAGGCCATGCTGCCCGATCTGGATGTCTACGAGAACCTGTTTGCCACCTCGATTTCTTGCTATTCCAAAGAGCTTTTTACCATGGCCCTTGAGCGGCTTGCAGGCGGAGAAGGGCAAAGGGAATCGGCGATGGCGTCTTGGACAGGCATGGTCACTATAGGCAATATAAACGACCTGCGAACCCGCTACCGTCTGGAAGAACTTGCCAGGCTGCAGCAAGAGGTGCTGAAAGGAATTCGTCCTCAAGAATATGGCATACCGGGAATCGTAGGTGTCTACAGCGACTACATATACACTTTCCTGTTGCAATCCACCGATGAATCGGCTTTCCTTCACTGGACCGGCCGCATCAGGGAGGCATTCCGCGAACCGGTAGCATTGTCTCTGAAAAGCAGTGAGAAAGTGCAGCTGAATACGGGTGTGGTCAGGGTAAACGGTTCAGCGCAGCCGGAAGACCTGATGCGGATAGTGAAAAAAGCGATGAACGAGGCACTGAAGCAGCAGAAATTTATTGTGGAGGCATGACATGGGAGTATGCTATCTGATCATCATTGATGGGCTCGGAGTGGGTGCGCAGGAAGATGCGCATCTTTACGGAGACGAAGGAAGCAACACTTTGGGACACGTAGTCGCAGAAACACGGTGCCGTTTGCCGGAGCTGGGACGCATGGGGCTGGGCAATATCATCCCGCTTGATACCGTCCCCCCTGTTCGTGAACCGCTCGCCGCTTTCGGCAAGATGAGGGAACTGTCCCCTGGAAAGGATTCCACAACAGGACACTGGGAAATTGCCGGTTTGCTCACGGATCAGGCTTTTCCAACCTACCCCGATGGTTTTCCCGATGAAGTCATTGAAAGGTACTGCCGTCTGACCGGGGTAAGCAGCGTTCTTGCAAACAAACCCGCATCCGGCACCGCCGTTATTGAAGAGTTTGGCAGGGAACACCAGCAGACCGGACTGCCCATCGTCTACACTTCGGCCGACAGTGTCTTTCAGGTGGCGTGCGATGTGAATACGGTGCCGCTTGACACCCTTTATGAATGGTGTGAGATTGCCCGCACAAAGGTGATGAAGGGAAAATATGCGGTGGGACGTGTAATTGCAAGGCCTTTTGAGGGCAAACCGGGGGCGTACCGGCGTCTGTCTGACCACAGGCACGACTACTCACTGAAGCCACCCAGACCGTTTCTCCCGGGATACCTGCAGGAGCAGGACATCACAACCATATCGGTTGGGAAAGTCATTGACCTGTTTGACGAAGAGGGGTTTGACCGCAGCCTGCGTACCAAAAGCAATGCGGAAGGCATTGAAAAACTTACGAGTCTGATGGATGAGATCCGGTCCGGCTTTGTTTTCGCCAATCTCATCGAAACCGATCAGAACTTCGGGCACAGGAATGATACGGAAGGGTTTGCCTGGGCACTGGAGGAGATAGACCAGGCCATACCCGGCTTTCTGGACCGTTTGCGTCCCGATGATATGCTGATCATCACCGGTGATCACGGAAATGACCCCACCATGCCGAGTACCGACCACTCCCGTGAATTTACGCCCCTGCTCATCTATCCGGCAGCAATCGCGTCCGGGAACGAACTCCTCACCCGAAGCAGTTTTACAGATATTGCCGTGTCGGTATGCCACTTTTTCGGGCTTGCCAACCCGTTCCCCGGAGAATCGTTTCTCAAGGTGAAATAAATGCGCACATTTGACGTATAACATCCGTAAATTTCCAACGTTTTTCCTCTAAATAGAAACATTTACCCTTCAGGGGTATGCTGTTTGGGAAATCCTATCTGAAAGATTGTATATTGCGTGACCGGTTGAAGCGGTTTCCTGCAGTTTGAACACAAATAAAACCAACGTTTTTCCAGTGGCCAAGAAGAAAAAAGAACCAAAAAATCCGAGTCCAAGCGGAATCTCAACAAGAGAATCACAATCTCTTGACAGATATCTCCAGGAAATTGGTAAAGTCAGCCTTATCACCCCGGACGAAGAAGTGGAACTTGCCAAGAGGATACAGGCAGGTGATCAGGACGCTCTTGAAAAACTGACAAAGGCAAACCTGCGTTTTGTCGTTTCGGTTGCCAAACAGTATCAGAATCAGGGATTGTCCCTGGGCGATCTGATCAACGAAGGCAATCTCGGACTGATTAAGGCCGCTAAACGATTTGATGAGACCCGCGGATTCAAATTTATCTCCTATGCGGTCTGGTGGATACGCCAGTCCATACTCCAGGCACTCGCCGAACAGAGTCGTATTGTGCGGCTTCCCCTGAACAGGGTGGGAGCCCTCAACAAGATCGGCAAAGAGCTTTCCAAACTGGAACAGGAGTATGAACGGATCCCGTCAGCTGCCGAACTGGCCGAAAGCCTGGAGATGACGGTTTCCGAAGTTTCTGATACCCTCAAGATCTCGGGACGCCATCTTTCCGTGGATGCTCCGTTTGCCCAGGGTGAAGACAACCGTTTGCTGGATGTCCTGGAAAATGAGGAGACACCCGATCCTGATAACGACCTGATGGGAGAGTCACTGAAGGTCGAAATTGAACGGGCGCTTTCCAAACTTACCAAAAGAGAAGCCGAAGTGATCAGACTCTATTTCGGGATCGGCCGTGAGCACTCACTGACACTGGAAGAAATCGGGGAACGCTTCGATCTGACGCGTGAACGAGTCCGTCAGATCAAGGAAAAAGCCCTTAGAAAACTGCGCCATCACAACAGGAGCCTGGCCCTGCGCGTGTACCTCGGGTGAGAGTTGCCAACAGGTTTTAACAATACTCAGAGGCGTTTAATTTAGAATGCTTACGGGTAGTGTTCCACAAGTCATTAAGAGACATCGGCTTGGGTAAGTCCCCTTGCGATGATGGGAATACCGGGAAAGCAACTGCCGAACTTTTTCGCCGCTCAAGCGTAAAAAAATGTAGAAAGACAAGGAATTCTGGCAGAAAATTCTATCTTGCTTAGTAGGTGTATAGCGTCTCGGTTGTGTAACATCTAATAGAAAGGATCACGCAAGAAAGAATATACTTTGACGTTTTATACTGGAACGATCGAGCGATCTGGCAAATTTATCATTACAGAAACAGAAGTACAGGAAAACAGAAGTACAGTAGCATCACTGGCAGCAGCAAACCCAAGGAGTACATTATGGCACACTTGAAAAACATATCCACTTTGCTGATAGCCGCCTTCATTTTCACCGGCTGCTATACACAGGTCAGAGTCATAGAAGAGCGTCCGGCAAGGACGGTCTCGGATCGCCATGTTGAAGAACGGACACAACCTGTAACCGATCAGGATATCTACGACATGGGTTATGAGGACGGTTTGCACGATGCCGGATTGTACTTCAGGGACATTGACCGCTACCGGTGGTCAACACGCCACCATTACAGCTCCCGCTACCCGCGGCATCACTTCAGCACATCCTGGGGATTTGGCAGCCATGCCCACTGGAGCTTTGGCATTCATTACGGTTCCCGGGGATGGCATTCAGCATGGGACTGGCACTGGTATCATCCGTGGCATGCTTCGCACTGGTACTCCTGGCACAGCCCTTACCGGTGGCACTCACCCTACCACTGGCATCGGTACCCGGCATACGGCTGGCACGGGCCATTCGGATACGGTCCGAATTACTTTGTCACCTACAATTATTTCAACGTGACCGGCCAACCTGCCCGCACGCGGATGACGAGGTCACCGGTTGCCGCAACGGCTACCCGTGCCTCGGCGCTTACACGTGACGGAGCTCGCTCAACTGCCGTGCGAAGTGCCACAAGCCCGCAAAGCGTAACCCGCTCCGGAACCTCTACAGTCGACCGCAGGTCCGGTGTGACCCGAAGCACAAGCACTACTCCGACTTCCGTGCGCC